>NZ_VATP01000010.1:0-145491 GCF_005781125.1 Escherichia sp. E2748 | reverse complement strand
GCTGGTGCATTCAGCGCCGCACACGGTACCGATGCCACCAGCAAAATCACCAACGTACTGGCAGGCACTGTTTCTACCACCAGCACCGATGCCATTAATGGTTCACAACTTCAGAGTACGGCAAGCACCATTACGTCCTATTTGGGCGGTGGCGCAACAATGAGTGATACCGGCGTATTTACCGGCCCTAAATATAATATTGGCGGCAATGAATACACCAACGTTGGCGCAGCTCTTACTGCTCTGGATAATGACGCCCTGTTGTGGGATGCGACCGCTAATTCAAATGCTGGTGCATTCAGCGCCGCACACGGTACCGATGCCACCAGCAAAATCACCAACGTACTGGCTGGCACAGTTTCTTCCAACAGCTTCGATGCCATTAATGGTAGCCAGCTTTATGGTTTAGCTGATTCCTTCACGACTTATCTTGGCGGTGGTGCTGATATCAGCGATACGGGCGTATTAACCGGACCAACCTACACTATTGGTAATAATGCCTACACTAACGTCGGTGATGCTCTGGCAGCCATTAACTCGTCATTTACCGATTCGCTCGGTGATGCTCTGCTCTGGGATACTGCCGCCAAAAAATTCAGCGCCAAACACGGTGGTACCGACAGCGTCATTACTTACGTTGCAGATGGTGTAATTTCTGATACCAGCAGCGATGCCATTAACGGTTCGCAACTCTACGACACCAACAAGTACATTGCCGATGCGCTGGGTGGTGACGCAGAAGTTAACGCTGATGGCACCATCACTGCGCCGACTTACACCATTGCAAATACCGATTACAACAACGTCGGTGAAGCTCTGAACGCAATCGACACCACTCTCGATGATGCTCTGCTGTGGGATGCAACAGCAAATAACGGTCAAGGTGCATTCAGCGCCGGTCGCGGGATAGATAAAACGGCCAGCATTATTACTAATGTCGCAGACGGTGCAATTTCTGATACCAGCAGCGATGCCATTAACGGTTCGCAACTCTACGACACCAATAAGTACATTGCTGATGCCCTGGGTGGAGATGCAGAAGTCAACTCTGACGGTTCTATCACTGCACCGACTTACACCATTGCAAATACCGATTACAACAACGTCGGTGAAGCTCTGGATGCGCTCGATGATAATGCCCTGTTGTGGGATGACGCTGCGGGTGCCTACAGCGCCAACCATGAAGGCAAAGCCAGTGTAATCACCAATGTGGCTGATGGTAACATTGGCGAAGGCAGCACCGACGCGGTTAATGGCTCTCAGTTGAATGCCACCAATATGATGATCCAGAACTTTGCCGGTAACACCAGTGAAACCTACATCGAAGAAAACGGTGCGGGCATTAACTATGTGCGTACTAACGACGACGGCTTAGCGTTCAACGACGCCAGCGCACAGGGTGTTGGCGCTACAGCAGTGGGTTATAACTCTGTTGCCTCTGGCGACAGTAGCGTAGCCGTGGGTTATAACTCTGTCGCCAAAGGCGATAGCAGTGTAGCTATTGGTCAGGACAGCAGCAGCGAAGTTGATACGGGTATCGCTCTGGGTAGCAGCTCTGTTTCCGACCGTGTAATTGTTAAAGGTTCTCGTAACACCAGCGTAACGGAAAATGGCGTAGAGATTGGCTACGACACCACTGACGGTGAATTACTCGGCGCATTGTCAATTGGTGATGACGGTAAATATCGTCAAATCATCAACGTAGCCGATGGTTCCGAAGCCCATGACGCCGTTACGGTTCGCCAGTTGCAGAATGCCATTGGTGCAGTCGCTACCACGCCGACCAAATACTTCCACGCTAACTCAACGGCTGAAGATTCACTGGCAGTCGGTGAAGACTCGCTGGCAATGGGTGCGAAAACTATCGTTAACGGTAATGCTGGCATTGGTATCGGCCTGAACACTCTGGTGCTGGCAGATGCGATCAACGGTATTGCTATCGGTAGCAACGCGATCGCAAATCATGCCAACAGTATTGCGATGGGTAATGGTTCTCAGACTACCCGTGGTGCGCAGACTGGCTACACCGCTTACAACATGGACGCTCCGCAAAACTCTGTCGGTGAGTTCTCTGTCGGCAGTGAAGACGGTCAACGCCAGATCACCAACGTCGCAGCAGGTTCGGCTGATACTGATGCGGTTAACGTGGGTCAGTTGAAAGTAACGGACGCGCAGGTTTCCCAGAATACCCAGAGCATTACTAACCTGAATACCCAGGTCACTAATCTGGATACTCGCGTTACTAATATCGAAAACGGTATTGGCGATATCGTGACCACCGGTAGCACCAAGTACTTCAAGACCAATACCGATGGCGTCGATGCTAACGCGCAGGGTAAAGATAGCGTCGCAATTGGCTCTGGTTCCATTGCTGCCGCTGACAACAGCGTCGCTCTGGGTACAGGCTCCGTGGCCAACGAAGAAAACACGATCTCTGTGGGTTCTTCTACCAATCAGCGTCGTATCACCAACGTAGCCGCCGGTAAAAATGCTACCGACGCCGTTAACGTTGCGCAGTTGAAGTCTTCTGAAGCAGGCGGTGTGCGTTACGACACCAAAGCTGATGGTTCTATCGACTACAGCAACATCACCCTCGGTGGTGGCAACGGCGGTACGACTCGCATCAGCAACGTTTCCGCTGGCGTGAACAACAACGACGCGGTGAACTACGCGCAGTTGAAGCAAAGCGTGCAGGAAACGAAGCAATACACCGATCAGCGCATGGTTGAGATGGATAACAAACTGTCCAAAACTGAAAGCAAGCTGAGTGGTGGTATCGCTTCTGCAATGGCGATGACCGGCCTGCCGCAGGCTTACACTCCGGGTGCCAGCATGGCCTCTATTGGTGGCGGTACTTACAACGGTGAATCAGCTGTTGCTTTAGGTGTGTCGATGGTGAGCGCCAATGGTCGTTGGGTCTACAAATTACAAGGTAGTACCAATAGCCAGGGTGAATACTCCGCCGCACTCGGTGCCGGTATTCAGTGGTAATCATCCATTAACGAATGGGTAAACGCCAAATTGCCTGATGCGTTACGCGCATCAGGCCTACAGGGTGATTCTGCACATTCCTGTAGGCCGAATATTCCGGCAAGATAAGGCGCACCGGGTCAACAATCTAAGGGCAATTCTCTGATGAGGATTGCCCTTTTCTTTACCAGACATCTCCCTTCGCCAAAAAATTGGCCCTACCAATTCTTCGCTTATCTGACCTCTGGTTCACATTTTCCCAATTAAAACTCACATTAACGTTGCCAATAAATAACATTTAGTTAACCATTCATTGTCATTATCCCTACACAACAAAATTGGCAGTACCACTTTTACACAACGTGTGACACGGAGATGAGCAACAGACTCATTACACGATGTGCGTGGACTCCAGGAGACCTGCAATGAATCTCTGGCAACAAAACTATGATCCCGCCGGGAATATCTGGCTTTCCAGCCTGATAGCATCGCTTCCCATCCTGTTTTTCTTCTTTGCGCTGATTAAGCTCAAACTGAAAGGATACGTTGCCGCCACCTGGACGGTTGCCATCGCCCTGGCCGTGGCTTTGCTGTTCTATAAAATGCCGGTCGCCAACGCGCTGGCCTCGGTGGTTTATGGCTTCTTCTACGGTTTGTGGCCAATCGCGTGGATCATTATTGCGGCGGTGTTCGTCTATAAGATCTCGGTGAAAACCGGACAGTTTGACATTATCCGCTCGTCGATTCTTTCGATAACCCCAGACCAGCGCCTGCAAATGCTGATCGTCGGTTTCTGTTTCGGCGCATTTCTCGAAGGGGCTGCGGGCTTCGGCGCACCGGTGGCGATCACCGCCGCATTGCTGGTCGGCCTGGGCTTTAAACCGCTGTACGCCGCCGGACTGTGCCTGATTGTTAACACCGCGCCAGTGGCATTTGGTGCGATGGGTATTCCAATTCTGGTTGCCGGACAGGTAACGGGCATCGACAGCTTTGAGATCGGCCAGATGGTGGGTCGTCAGCTACCGTTTATGACCATTATCGTCCTGTTCTGGATCATGGCGATTATGGACGGCTGGCGCGGTATTAAAGAGACGTGGCCTGCGGTCGTGGTTGCTGGTGGTTCATTTGCCATCGCACAGTATCTCAGCTCCAACTTCATTGGGCCGGAACTGCCGGACATTATCTCTTCGCTGGTATCGCTGCTCTGCCTGACACTGTTCCTCAAACGCTGGCAGCCAGTACGCGTTTTCCGCTTCGGCGATCTGGGTGCATCGCAGGTTGATATGACGCTGGCTCACACAGGTTACACGGCGGGTCAGGTGCTACGTGCCTGGACACCGTTCCTGTTCCTGACCGCCACCGTAACACTTTGGAGTATCCCGCCATTTAAAGCTCTGTTCGCTTCGGGCGGCGCGCTGTATGAATGGGTGATCAACATTCCGGTACCGTATCTCGACAAACTGGTTGCACGTATGCCGCCGGTGGTCAGCGAGGCTACAGCCTACGCCGCCGTGTTTAAGTTTGACTGGTTCTCCGCCACTGGCACCGCCATTCTGTTTGCTGCGCTGCTCTCGGTTGTCTGGCTGAAGATGAAACCGTCTGACGCTCTCAGCACCTTCGGCAGCACGCTGAAAGAACTGGCGCTGCCCATCTACTCCATCGGTATGGTGCTGGCGTTCGCCTTTATCTCGAACTATTCCGGGCTGTCGTCAACACTGGCGCTGGCACTAGCGCACACCGGTCATGCATTCACCTTCTTCTCGCCGTTCCTCGGCTGGCTGGGGGTATTCCTGACCGGGTCGGATACGTCATCTAACGCTCTGTTTGCCGCTCTGCAAGCCACGGCCGCACAACAAATTGGCGTCTCTGACCTGTTGCTGGTTGCCGCCAATACCACCGGCGGTGTTACCGGGAAGATGATCTCCCCGCAATCCATCGCTATCGCCTGTGCGGCGGTAGGCCTGGTTGGCAAAGAGTCAGACCTGTTCCGCTTTACCGTCAAACACAGCCTGATATTCACCTGTATGGTGGGCGTGATCACCACGCTTCAGGCTTACGTCTTAACGTGGATGATTCCTTAATGATTGCTACACCCAGACGCCTGTCAGACGAGGTTGCCTCCCGTGTGCGGGCGCTGATTGATGAAAAACAGCTGGAGGCGGGCATGAAGTTGCCCGCTGAACGCCAACTGGCGATGCAACTCGGCGTGTCGCGTAATTCACTGCGCGAAGCGCTGGCAAAACTGGTGAGCGAAGGCGTACTTCTTAGTCGTCGCGGTGGTGGCACATTTGTGCGCTGGCGTCATGACGCGTGGTCGGAGCAAAACATCGTCCAGCCGCTGAAAACGCTGATGGCCGATGATCCGGATTACAGTTTCGATATTCTGGAAGCCCGCTACGCCATTGAAGCCAGCACCGCATGGCATGCAGCGATGCGCGCCACGCCTGGTGACAAAGAGAAAATTCAGCTTTGCTTTGAGGCAACGCTCAGCGAAGACCCGGACCTCGCTTCGCAAGCGGACGTTCGTTTTCATCTGGCGATTGCCGAAGCCTCGCATAACATCGTGCTGCTACAAACCATGCGTGGTTTCTTTGATGTTCTGCAATCCTCGGTGATGCAAAGCCGTCAACGGATGTATCTCGTGCCGCCCGTTTTTTCACAACTGACCGAGCAGCATCAGGCAGTCATTGACGCCATTTTTGCCGGGGATGCCGACGGGGCGCGTAAAGCGATGATGGCGCATCTCAGTTTTGTCCACAGCACCATGAAAAGATTCGATGAAGATCAGGCGCGCCGTGCACGTATTACCCGCCTGCCCGGTGAGCATAATGAGCATTCGAGGGAGAAAAACGCATGATTATTTCTGCAGCCAGCGATTATCGCGCCGCAGCACAACGCATTCTGCCGCCGTTCCTGTTCCACTATATGGATGGCGGCGCATATTCTGAATATACCCTGCGTCGTAACATGGAAGATTTATCAGAAGTGGCGCTGCGCCAGCGCATTCTGAAAAACATGTCCGACTTAAGCCTGGAAACGACGCTGTTTAATGAGAAATTGTCGATGCCAGTAGCGCTGGCTCCAGTGGGCTTGTGCGGCATGTATGCGCGACGCGGCGAAGTTCAGGCCGCAAAAGCGGCGGATACGCATGGCATTCCGTTTACTCTCTCAACGGTTTCCGTTTGCCCGATTGAGGAAGTCGCACCCGCCATCAAGCGCCCAATGTGGTTCCAGCTTTACGTACTGCGCGATCGCGGTTTTATGCGTAACGCACTGGAACGAGCAAAAGCCGCGGGTTGTTCTACGCTGGTTTTCACCGTGGATATGCCAACGCCGGGCGCACGCTACCGTGATGCGCATTCGGGTATGAGCGGCCCAAATGCGGCAATGCGCCGCTACTTGCAGGCGGTGACTCATCCACAATGGGCGTGGGATGTGGGCCTGAATGGTCGTCCACATGATTTAGGGAATATCTCGGCTTACCTTGGCAAACCGACCGGGCTGGAAGATTACATCGGCTGGCTGGGGAATAACTTCGATCCGTCCATCTCCTGGAAAGACCTTGAGTGGATCCGCGATTTCTGGGATGGCCCGATGGTGATCAAAGGGATCCTCGACCCAGAAGATGCGCGTGATGCGGTACGTTTTGGCGCTGACGGGATTGTGGTTTCTAACCACGGCGGTCGTCAGTTAGATGGCGTGCTCTCTTCTGCCCGCGCACTGCCTGCCATTGCAGATGCAGTGAAAGGTGATATCGCCATTCTGGCAGATAGCGGCATTCGTAACGGGCTTGATGTCGTGCGTATGATTGCGCTCGGTGCCGATACCGTACTGCTGGGTCGTGCTTTCCTGTATGCGCTGGCAACAGCGGGCCAGGCGGGCGTGGCTAACCTGCTGAATCTGATTGAGAAAGAGATGAAAGTGGCGATGACGCTGACGGGCGCGAAATCGATCAGTGAAATTACGCAAGATTCGTTGGTGCAGGGGCTGGGTAAAGAGTTGCCTGCGGCGCTGGCCCCGATGGCGAAAGGGAATGCGGCATAGTCGTTTGAGCCCCCTAACCCTCTCCCTCAGGGAGAGGGGACCGATCGGTGTTGTTTGTGCTCCCTCAGACTGAATCACCTCTCTCGGATGCACAGTCCGGGGTGAGGGGAAAAGGCCGCACGGCTCACCAATTTTCTGCTATCCTGCCCCCGCACTAAGGGGGCAGTATGCTAAACATCGTACTTTACGAACCAGAAATTCCGCCAAATACTGGCAACATCATCCGTCTTTGCGCTAACACCGGCTTTCGTCTGCATATCATCGAACCAATGGGATTTGCCTGGGACGATAAGCGCCTACGCCGCGCAGGGCTGGACTACCACGAATTTACCGCCGTTACGCGTCATCATGACTACAGCGCGTTCCTCGAAGCAGAAAATCCCCAGCGCCTGTTTGCTCTCACTACAAAAGGTACGCCCGCACATAGCGCCGTAAGCTATCAGGATGGCGACTATCTGATGTTCGGCCCGGAAACACGCGGCCTGCCAGCGAGCATTCTTGATGCCCTGCCCGCTGAACAAAAAATTCGTATTCCAATGGTGCCGGACAGCCGCAGCATGAACCTGTCCAATGCCGTGTCGGTAGTGGTGTATGAAGCCTGGCGGCAGCTGGGGTATCCGGGAGCGGTGTTGAGAGATTAGTTACTGTATGCCGGATAGATGATTACATCGCATCCGGCACAATCACAGGACGTCAGATCCCATCACCATACTCAAACGTATGGTTAATACCGTTGAAATGCTGATCCATATCCATTGATGGCTTATCGCTGTCTGGTTTACCGACAATGCGTGCCGGAACGCCAGCGGCAGTAGTATGCGGCGGCACCGGTTGCAGCACCACGGAACCTGCGCCAATCTTCGCGCCGCGCCCAACTTCAATATTGCCGAGAATTTTCGCGCCCGCGCCAATCATCACGCCTTCACGAATTTTCGGGTGACGGTCACCGCTGGTTTTCCCAGTACCGCCAAGGGTGACGGATTGCAGAATCGACACGTCGTTTTCAATCACCGCCGTTTCACCAACGACAATGCCCGTCGCATGGTCGAGCATAATGCCACGGCCAATTTTTGCTGCCGGGTGAATATCGACCTGGAACGTCACAGAAACCTGGTTTTGCAGAAAAATAGCCAGTGCACGACGGCCCTGATTCCACAGCCAGTGACCGATACGATAGGCCTGCAAGGCATGAAAACCTTTCAGGTATAACAACGGCGTTGAGTATTTATCCACCGCCGGGTCGCGGGTACGCACCGCCTGAATATCGCAGGCCGCAGAAGCAATCATTTCCGGGTCGGCGGCGTAGGCTTCTTCCACCACTTCGCGGATAGCAATGGCAGGCATGATTGGCGATGACAGCTTGTTCGCCAGCATGTAGCTCAGGGCACTGCCAAGGTTTTCGTGCTTGAGTAGCGTCGCGTGGTAAAAACTGGCCAGCATTGGCTCACAGTCCGCCAGCGTTCTGGCTTCAGCTTTAATATTGTTCCAGACAATTTCCAGTTCTTCACACGACATTGCTTACTCCACACGATGAGATAATGACCGGCCCGTTCTGCGCGGGCCGGGTCATAGCGGTAACAAAGGTTCCCTGGGTTTAGTGGCTGCTGCGCTCGTCCTTGCGTGCACGACCTAGTAAAGTCAATGCTGCCTCGCGCGCGTTTTTTCCGCAATATAATACTTGATAAATTTCCTCGGTTATTGGCATTTCAACGCCGAAGCGATGCGCCAACTCGCGGACTTCTTTCGTATTGCGGTAGCCTTCCACCACCTGACCAATCTTCTCCTGCGCGCTTTGTACATCCATGCCCTGACCGAGCATCATGCCAAAACGGCGGTTACGCGACTGGTTGTCAGTACAGGTAAGCACCAGATCGCCCAGCCCCGCCATGCCCATAAAGGTGGCAGGATCGGCACCCAGCGCCGCACCAAGACGCGACATTTCAGCCAGTCCACGGGTAATTAGCGCCGTTCGTGCATTCGCGCCAAAACCGATACCGTCGGACATCCCCGCGCCAATGGCAATGACGTTTTTCACCGCGCCGCCAAGCTGCACGCCAATGAAATCCGGGTTGCTGTAAACGCGGAAACTTTTGCCACAGTGCAGCAACTGCTGGAGATCATCGGCGAAGGTCTGGTCGGTAGAGGCCAGCGAAATAGCCGTCGGTAAACCTGCCGCCAGTTCTTTCGCAAATGTTGGACCAGAGATAACCGCTAGCGGAATTTGATCGCCTAACGCCTCACGCGCCACGTCCTGTAACAGACGCCCGGTTTCCGCTTCCAGACCTTTAGTCGCCCACACCAGCCGCGCATCAGGACGCATCAGCGGTTTAATCTGGCGCAGCACTTCACCAAAGACATGGCTGGGTACGACGACGAGAATATTGCGGCTGGCTGCCAGCGCGGTGGCGAGATCGCTTTCAAGATGGAGCGTATCGGGAAAAGGCACATCGGGGAGAAACGCAGCGTTACAGCGGTCGCGTTCTAGCGTTGCGATATGTTGAGGGTCATGGCCCCAGAGGACAACCTCGTGGCCATTTCTTGCCAGGGTGATGGCAAGAGCGGTGCCGTACGAGCCGGCACCGATCACAGTCATTGAAGCATTACGTTGGTTCATCAGGCATCCTGATGTTCTTCAGTACCTTCGCCAGCCTGCTGCTGCAAATAGTTCATGAACAGCGCATCGAAGTTAACCGGCGCAAGGTTCAGTTGCGGGAATGTACCGCGGGATACCATGCTGGTGATGCATTCACGAGCATACGGGAACAGAATGTTCGGGCAGTATGCGCCCAGGCAATGTGCCAGCTGGGTGCCTTCAATACCCGCGATGGAGAAAATACCGCCCTGCTGAACTTCACACAGGAACGCAGTTTCTTCGCCCAGGGATGCCGTTACGGTAACACGCAGTACCACTTCGTAAACGTCATCTGCCAGTTGAGAAGATGCCGTATCCAGATCAAGTTTAACTTCTGGCTGCCAATCTTTCTGGAAAACGTGCGGCGCGTTCGGCGCTTCGAAAGAAATATCCTTGGTATAAATACGTTGGATCTGGAAAGTCATTTCGGTGTTGTTTTGTTCTGACATGTGTAGAAAACCCTTAAGTGTTGTCCTTAAATACTGCGCAATGTAATGCCAACGTTCACACGTTATTTCAGCAGGGGATCCAGTCCACCACGTGCATCCAATGCATACAAGTCATCACAGCCGCCAATGTGCTGTGCGTCAATAAAAATCTGGGGAACCGTGGCGCGACCGCTGCGTTTGATCATCTCTTCACGCTTGGCGGCGTTGCCATCGATCGGCAGCTCCTGAAAACTCACGCCCTTGCTGCTCAGCAGTGCTTTTGCACGATGGCAATACGGGCAGGTTTCTTTGGTATAGATTTCAACATTGGCCATAACTTAGCTCCTGTTTTTTTACCCTGAAATTTCATGTTGCAGGGCGGCAGCAAAATGGAGTGTCCCCAGAAGCTTATAACAATAAGTCGCTGGGGGCATAATTGCAGCTAACGGCCTGCATCATGAAAGACGACAGGTAAATTATTTGCCGCGCACCAGAGGCAAGTTTTCGCCAGCCCAGCCAGCGACGCCTTCTTTCAGCACGAATACTTGCGCAAAACCAGCTTTCGTCAGCGCGTTTGCAGGCTCCTGGCACTGCATGCCAGAACCGTCTACCACGATAACCGGTTTGTCTTTGTGCTTCTCAAGCTCACCAACATTGTTAGCTTTGATTTCGCTCGGCAACAGATTGATAGAACCTGCGATATGGCCTTTACGGAAGTCATCACGCTGACGTAAATCCACAACCACAGCGTCTTCTTTGTTGATCAGACGCGTAGCTTCACCACGAGTAATCACCTTCACTTTCGAGGTCAGGCTCTTAAACGTAGTGACAAGAACCGCCACCAGTAACGCGATCCAGGCGATACTCAGTATGGGATGACGGCCAACAAATTGCATAATTTCTTGCATGGGGGGTAACAACTCCCGACGTAGTGATTAAAAAAACCAGGAAAGGAGTATACCTGCGCAGTGCGGCAAATACAGCCAGCGCGTTAACTGGAATGCAATTTTGCGGGGCGCGACGAAAAAAAATCGCAAATCTGGCATCGGCATGCCGCGAGCGGTCGTATATTTTGATCTTCAGAGGCTATTTTATCGATTCAGCTGTAGTAAAATTACGCAAATTTTGACTCTTGAGTATGAGGTTGTCGCAATGTCGGTTTCTAAAAAACCTATGGTACTGGTGATTCTGGATGGCTATGGCTATCGCGAAGAACAGCAGGATAACGCCATTTTTAGTGCTAAAACCCCGGTAATGGATGCACTGTGGGCCAATCGTCCGCATACCCTGATCGACGCTTCCGGTCTGGAAGTCGGTCTGCCTGACCGTCAGATGGGTAACTCCGAAGTAGGCCACGTTAACCTGGGTGCCGGCCGCATCGTGTATCAGGACCTGACTCGTCTGGACGTTGAAATCAAAGATCGCGCTTTCTTCGCTAACCCGGTACTGACTGGTGCGGTAGATAAAGCGAAAAACGCAGGTAAAGCAGTACACATTATGGGTCTGCTCTCCGCAGGCGGCGTACACAGCCACGAAGATCACATCATGGCGATGGTAGAACTGGCCGCTGAACGCGGCGCAGAAAAAATCTACCTGCACGCATTCCTTGACGGTCGCGACACTCCGCCGCGCAGTGCTGAATCTTCGCTGAAAAAATTCGAAGAGAAATTTGCCGCACTGGGCAAAGGTCGCGTAGCGTCCATCATTGGCCGTTACTACGCGATGGACCGCGACAACCGTTGGGATCGCGTTGAAAAAGCTTATGACCTGCTGACTCTGGCGCAGGGTGAATTCCAGGCCGATACCGCCGTTGCTGGTTTGCAGGCTGCTTATGCTCGCGACGAAAACGACGAGTTCGTGAAAGCGACCGTTATTCGTGCAGAAGGCCAGCCAGATGCAGCAATGGAAGACGGCGACGCGCTGATTTTCATGAACTTCCGTGCTGACCGTGCGCGTGAAATTACTCGTGCGTTCGTGAACGCTGATTTCGACGGCTTCGCGCGTAAGAAAGTGGTTAACGTCGATTTCGTGATGCTGACCGAATACGCTGCCGACATCAAAACCGCAGTGGCTTACCCACCGGCTTCCCTGGTTAACACCTTCGGCGAGTGGATGGCGAAAAACGACAAAACTCAGCTGCGTATCTCCGAAACTGAAAAATATGCTCACGTCACTTTCTTCTTTAACGGTGGTGTAGAAGAGTCGTTCAAAGGCGAAGACCGCATTCTGATCAACTCGCCGAAAGTCGCTACCTACGACCTGCAGCCGGAAATGAGCTCCGCAGAGCTGACCGAAAAACTGGTTGCGGCAATCAAGAGCGGCAAATACGACACCATTATCTGTAACTATCCGAACGGCGACATGGTAGGTCACACCGGAGTGATGGAAGCGGCGGTTAAAGCGGTAGAAGCGCTGGATCACTGTGTTGAAGAAGTGACAAAAGCCGTTGAGTCCGTGGGTGGACAACTGCTGATCACCGCTGACCACGGTAACGCTGAACAGATGCGCGATCCGGCAACGGGTCAGGCACACACAGCACACACCAACCTGCCAGTTCCGCTGATTTACGTTGGTGATAAGAACGTGAAAGCGGTTGAAGGCGGTAAGCTTTCTGACATCGCACCGACCATGTTGTCGCTGATGGGGATGGAAATCCCGCAAGAGATGACTGGTAAGCCGCTGTTCATCGTGGAATAATCCCTCCCCATGAGGGGAAAGGCGATTAATACCATGACACGGGCCACGAAACCGCGCAGGTTTGCAGTCAGGCCCATCATTTACGCCAGCGTTCTTAGCGCTGGCGTATTGTTGTGCACGTTTTCCGCCCACGCGGATGACCGCGACCAACTCAAGTCTATTCAGGCCGATATCGCCGCGAAAGAGCGCGCGGTACGCCAACAGCAGCAACAACGCTCAAGCCTGCTTGCTCAGCTGAAAAAGCAGGAAGAGGCGATCTCCGAAGCCACCCGCAAGCTGCGCGAAACGCAAAACACGCTCAATCAACTGAATAAACAGATTGATGAGATGAACGCGTCGATTGCCAAACTGGAGCAGCAAAAAGCCGCCCAGGAACGCAGCCTCGCCGCGCAACTGGATGCTGCGTTTCGTCAGGGTGAACATACCGGTATTCAGCTGATTCTCAGCGGTGAAGAAAGCCAGCGCGGTCAACGATTGCAGGCTTACTTCGGCTATCTCAACCAGGCGCGACAAGAAACCATCGCCCAGTTGAAGCAAACGCGTGAAGAAGTCGCCATGCAGCGTGCTGAACTGGAAGAGAAACAAAGCGAGCAACAAACGCTGTTATATGAGCAGCGCGCCCAACAGGCGAAACTGACTCAGGCGCTGAACGAGCGTAAAAAGACGCTGGCGGGGCTGGAATCTTCCATCCAGCAAGGTCAGCAGCAGCTAAGTGAACTGCGTGCCAACGAATCCCGTCTGCGTAACAGCATTGCCCGTGCAGAAGCGGCAGCGAAAGCGCGTGCTGAACGTGAAGCGCGCGAAGCCCAGGCGGTTCGCGACCGTCAGAAAGAAGCGACACGTAAAGGCACCACCTACAAACCGACCGAAAGCGAAAAATCGCTGATGTCCCGAACTGGTGGTCTGGGCGCACCGCGCGGTCAGGCATTCTGGCCGGTTCGCGGGCCAACGCTGCATCGCTATGGCGAACAGCTACAAGGCGAACTGCGCTGGAAAGGGATGGTTATCGGTGCCTCTGAAGGTACTGAAGTTAAAGCGATTGCCGACGGTCGGGTGATTCTGGCTGACTGGCTGCAAGGCTACGGTCTGGTGGTGGTGGTTGAGCACGGTAAAGGCGACATGAGTCTTTACGGCTATAATCAGAGCGCACTGGTGAGCGTTGGTTCGCAGGTTCGCGCGGGCCAGCCAATTGCACTGGTGGGCAGCAGTGGTGGTCAGGGTCGGCCTTCACTCTATTTCGAAATTCGCCGCCAGGGTCAGGCGGTCAATCCACAGCCGTGGTTGGGAAGATAAGTTTTGTTTCCATTTCGTCGTAACGTTCTTGCATTTGCCGCTCTGTTAGCGCTTTCCTCCCCCGTACTTGCTGGCAAACTAGCCATTGTCATTGATGATTTTGGTTATCGCCCGCACAACGAAAACCAGGTGCTGGCGATGCCCTCCGCTATCTCCGTCGCCGTGTTACCCGACTCACCGCACGCCAGAGAGATGGCGACCAAAGCGCATAACAGCGGTCACGAAGTGTTAATCCATCTGCCAATGGCACCATTAAGTAAACAGCCGCTGGAGAAAAACACGCTGCGCCCGGAGATGAGCAGCGACGAAATTGAGCGCATTATTCGTAGTGCGGTCAATAACGTGCCCTATGCCGTGGGGATCAACAACCACATGGGCAGCAAGATGACCTCTAACCTGTTTGGTATGCAGAAAGTGATGCAGGCGCTGGCGCGTTACAATCTTTACTTCCTCGACAGCGTAACCATCGGTAATACCCAGGCGATGCGCGCCGCACAAGGCACTGGCGTGAAGGTTATTAAACGGAAGGTGTTCCTCGACGATTCGCAAAATGAAGCGGATATTCGTGTACAGTTTAATCGTGCAATTGACCTGGCGCGTCGCAACGGTTCGACCATCGCCATTGGTCATCCACATCCCTCAACAGTACGCGTATTGCAACAAATGGTTTATAACCTGCCGCCAGACATTACGCTGGTGAAAGCCAGCAGCTTGCTGAATGAACCGCAGGTCGATACGTCTACGCCACCGAAAAATACGGTGCCCAACGCGCCGCGTAATCCGTTCCGTGGCGTGAAGCTGTGTAAACCGAAAAAACCGCTGGAACCCGTTTATGCGAATCGCTTCTTTGAAGTATTAAGCGAAAGCATCAGCCAGAGCACGCTGATCGTTTACTTCCAGCATCAGTGGCAAGGCTGGGGCAAACAGCCCGAAGCGGCGAAGTTTAACGCTAGCGCAAATTAAAGGCGCTACGCGTAATGCGATGGTGCGATCGTGTTTTGTCGCGCCATTGCCATAAGCGGAAAGACCACAGTAATGCCTGATAACCCACCTTTACGCTGCGGACATTAGTAATCAGGCGCTTATACATGCCGGAAGTAAATATCTCAGCAATCATCCGTTGGCGGATAAGAATATCTGGCTCTTTGCGCACCGCATGGCAAACACGCAATGCTTCGTAAGTTATTTGCTGATGAAATTCCGGATAAATTGTAATTTTGTCGACATAATTTCGATTTAATTTCTCCAGAAGTCGGGTAATCTTAATATAGTGCCGTTGATAATTAAGGTTTTTATTCCCTTGTCTATTCAACCGACTCACTGACGTATTATGCAGATAATATTTATATAACGATTGCTCGGTATATCGCGCACGCAGCGCGTTAAACATAAATTCTGTTGTCCAGACAATATCCTGATGATGTAATCCAGCAATAAATTTAATGTTATTTTTTACAATAACATCGCGGCGATAAACGCCCATCCAGACAACGTGAGTCCAGCGGCGAGAAGAAAGTCCCATCCGCAGCCAGTCCGGGCCGGTTAATACGCCGGTTGAGCGTATGCGATCGGTGGGAATGGATTGCCAGGTTTCCCCCGTTTCACGAAAACACCAGTCAGCGTTGCACTGCGCCACGTCGAGATCGTCCTCTAACGCCATGGTCATCAGCGTTTCGTACATAGTGGGATAGACTTCATCATCAGCATCGACAAAAGCAACATATTTGCCCGTCGCTGCCTCGATCCCGCGATTACGCGCCACCGATGCGCCAGCATTCGCCTGATGCAGCAAGCGAACATGCGGATGTTTTTCTGCGTAATGCTTTGCTATTTCAACAGAATTATCCGTTGACCCATCGTTAATAATAATAATTTCCAGAGCAGTCCAGGTTTGCGCGATTAAAGATTCCATACAAGTGCGGAAATCATCGCCCGCATTATATAACGGGATAATAACACTTAGTTTATTAGTGCTGTTCATCATAAATTACCGACGACCTCTGAAGTTACCCTGACGTTTTACAGGCTTTGTATTAAGAAACTATTAAGCCTGTGAAATATTATTTTTACGGGTGAGAAAGTAACTTCAGGCTAGAGAGATAATGAGAGCAGCAATATAAGATAACAGCGCAATTACGATATCTTTATTACACTGACAGGATTTTACATATTTAACAGATTATCCTCAGGAGAAAGGGCTGGAATACCAGCCCTTGTTCGTGTTAATCCCAGCTCAGAATAACTTTCCCGGACTGGCCCGAACGCATGGCATCAAAGCCTTTCTGGAAATCGTCGATGGAGAAACGATGGGTAATGATTGGCGAGAGATCCAGACCAGACTGAATCAGCGCCGCCATCTTGTACCAGGTTTCAAACATCTCACGACCGTAAATACCTTTAATGAACAGTCCTTTAAAGATCACTTTTGTCCAGTCGATAGACATATCAGACGGCGGGATACCCAGCATCGCAATACGGCCACCGTGATTCATGGTGTCCAGCATCGTGCGGAACGCTGACGGCGCACCAGACATCTCCAGACCAACATCAAAGCCTTCAGTCATGCCCAGTTCTGCCATTACGTCGTTGAGATTCTCTTTCGCGACGTTAACCGCACGAGTGATGCCCATTTTGCGCGCCAGCTCCAGACGGTATTCGTTAACGTCGGTGATCACCACGTTGCGTGCGCCAACGTGTTTCGCTACCGCCGCGGCCATAATACCAATTGGGCCTGCACCAGAAACCAGAACATCTTCGCCGACCAGATCAAACGATAGCGCCGTATGCACCGCATTTCCGAACGGGTCAAAAATTGCGGCTAAGTCATCGGAGATATTGTCGGGGATTTTGAAGGCGTTGAATGCCGGGATCACCAGATATTCGGCGAAGCAGCCCGGGCGATTAACACCAACGCCTATCGTGTTGCGGCACAAATGGGTACGACCACCACGACAGTTGCGGCAATGACCACAGGTGATATGGCCTTCGCCAGAAACGCGATCGCCGATCTTGAAGCCTTTCACTTCCTGACCGATGCCAACCACCTCACCAACATATTCATGGCCTACAACCATCGGTACTGGGATGGTTTTTTGCGACCACTCATCCCAGTTATAGATGTGAACGTCAGTCCCGCAGATGGCTGTTTTACGGATTTTAATCAGCAGATCGTTATGTCCGAGTTCCGGTTCAGGAACGTCGGTCATCCAGATGCCCTCTTCCGCTTTCAGTTTGGATAACGCTTTCATCTCACATCCTCACTCAGGCGATTACGCCCAGTTGTTTACCAATACGCGTGAACGCTTCTACCGCACGCGTAATTTGCTCAGGGGTATGCGCCGCAGACATCTGGGTACGAATACGCGCCTGACCTTTCGGAACGACCGGATAGAAGAAACCGGTGACGTAAATGCCCTCTTTTTGCAGTTCACGGGCAAATTTTTGCGCCACTACAGCATCGCCAAGCATGACCGGAATAATGGCGTGATCGGCACCCGCCAGGGTAAAGCCCGCCGCCGACATCTGCTCACGGAACTGACGCGCGTTCGCCCACAGACGGTCACGAAGCTCACTGCCCGCTTCGACCATCTCCAGCACTTTAATGGAAGCAGCCACAATGGCAGGTGCCAGTGAGTTGGAGAACAGGTAAGGACGAGAACGCTGACGCAGCCACTCAACCACTTCTTTACGCGCTGCGGTGTAACCACCAGAAGCCCCGCCCAGTGCTTTACCCAGCGTGCCGGTGATGATATCGACACGGCCCATCACATCGCAGTATTCATGGGAGCCACGTCCGTTTTCACCGACAAAACCGACGGCATGAGAGTCATCAACCATCACCAAAGCGTCGTATTTATCCGCGAGATCGCAAACCCCTTTCAGGTTGGCAATTACGCCATCCATAGAGAACACACCATCGGTGGCGATTAACACATGGCGCGCCCCGGATTCACGCGCTTCTTTCAGGCACGCTTCCAGCTCTTGCATATTGTTGTTGGCATAGCGATAGCGTTTGGCTTTGCACAGCCGCACGCCGTCGATGATCGAGGCATGGTTCAGAGCATCGGAGATAATGGCGTCTTCCGCGCCCAGCAGTGTTTCAAACAGACCGCCGTTGGCATCAAAACAGGAAGAGTAGAGAATCGCATCTTCCATGCCGAGAAATGCTGCCAGTTTCTGCTCAAGCTCTTTATGGCTATCCTGGGTGCCACAGATAAATCGCACCGAAGCCATGCCGAAACCGTGAGAATCCATTCCCGCTTTTGCCGCCGCAATCAGCTCCGGATGATTCGCCAGTCCGAGATAGTTATTGGCGCAAAAGTTTATGACGTGACTTCCATCAGCCACAGTGATGTCTGCTTGCTGCGCAGACGTAATAATGCGTTCTTCTTTAAACAACCCTTCCGCCCTTGCGGTTTCCAGATCGTTAGTTAACTGCTGATAAAATTCTCCACGCATTGCGGTTCTCCAGACAGGGCAATTTCCAGCACATATTACCCAAACTTATAGTTCGCGACGAGATGACGCGTTAACACTTCTGTAAAATTTAGAATAAATAACGTCCATCCCCCTCACTTTCGGCGAATGGCTGAAGCCAACGCCGTGTAGTGATATGATAGAAGTATTCGTGTCTGAGATTGTCTCTGACTCCATAATTCGAAGGTTACAGTTATGATCATCGTTACCGGCGGCGCGGGCTTTATCGGCAGCAACATCGTTAAGGCCCTGAATGATAAAGGCATCACCGATATTCTGGTGGTGGACAACCTGAAAGACGGCACCAAGTTTGTGAACCTGGTGGACCTGAACATCGCGGACTATATGGATAAGGAAGACTTCCTGATCCAGATTATGGCGGGCGAAGAGTTCGGCGATGTCGAAGCGATTTTCCACGAAGGCGCGTGCTCTTCCACTACCGAGTGGGACGGCAAGTATATGATGGATAACAACTATCAATACTCCAAAGAGCTGCTGCACTACTGTCTGGAGCGCGAAATCCCGTTCCTGTACGCCTCTTCCGCAGCCACTTACGGCGGTCGCACCTCCGACTTTATTGAATCCCGCGAATACGAAAAGCCACTGAATGTCTACGGTTATTCGAAGTTCCTGTTTGATGAATATGTTCGTCAAATCCTGCCAGAAGCGAACTCGCAGATTGTTGGTTTCCGCTATTTCAACGTTTATGGACCGCGTGAAGGCCATAAAGGCAGCATGGCGAGCGTCGCTTTCCATCTCAACACCCAGCTTAATAACGGTGAATCACCGAAGCTGTTCGAAGGTAGCGAGAACTTTAAACGCGACTTCGTCTACGTGGGCGACGTGGCTGATGTGAATCTGTGGTTCCTGGAAAATGGCGTTTCCGGCATCTTCAACCTCGGTACTGGCCGTGCGGAATCCTTCCAGGCAGTAGCAGATGCAACGCTTGCTTATCACAAGAAAGGTCAGATCGAATACATTCCGTTCCCGGATAAACTGAAAGGCCGCTACCAGGCGTTTACTCAGGCGGATCTGACTAATCTGCGCGCTGCGGGTTACGACAAACCGTTCAAAACCGTTGCTGAAGGTGTAACGGAATACATGGCCTGGCTGAATCGCGACATCAACGTAAATTCACAAAATCATTCGAGCGGTATCAAGGCGGCAACGAAGTGAATCTCCGGGAGCTTACAAAAGTAAGTGACCGGAGTGAACGCAGGCAGCCGCCGCAGAGACAGCTTGAAGGATGAAGTGAATGAAAATATTGGTGATCGGCCCGTCGTGGGTTGGCGACATGATGATGTCGCAAAGTCTCTATCGCACGCTCCAGGCGCGCTATCCCCAGGCGATAATCGACGTGATGGCACCGGCATGGTGCCGTCCATTATTATCGCGGATGCCGGAAGTTAACGAAGCTATCCCGATGCCTCTCGGTCACGGGGCGCTGGAAATCGGTGAACGCCGCAAACTGGGTCATAGTCTGCGTGAAAAGCGCTACGACCGCGCCTACGTCTTACCCAACTCCTTCAAATCCGCATTAGTGCCTTTCTTCGCGGGTATTCCTCATCGCACCGGCTGGCGCGGCGAGATGCGCTACGGTTTACTCAACGATGTACGTGTGCTCGATAAAGAAGCCTGGCCGCTAATGGTGGAACGCTATGTGGCGCTGGCCTATGACAAAGGCGTAATGCGTACCGCACAAGATCTACCAAAACCGTTGTTATGGCCGCAATTGCAGGTGAGCGAAGGTGAAAAATCGTATGCCTGTAACCAATTTTCGCTCTCATCAGAACGTCCGATGATTGGCTTTTGCCCGGGTGCGGAGTTTGGCCCGGCGAAACGCTGGCCACACTACCACTATGCAGAGCTGGCAAAGCAGCTGATTGATGAAGGTTATCAGGTGGTTCTGTTTGGCTCGGCGAAAGATCATGAGGCGGGCAATGAGATCCTTGCCGCTTTGAATACCGAGCAGCAGGCGTGGTGTCGGAACCTGGCGGGGGAAACACAGCTTGAGCAGGCAGTCATTTTGATTGCCGCCTGTAAAGCCATTGTCACTAACGATTCTGGCCTGATGCACGTTGCTGCGGCGCTCAATCGTCCACTGGTTGCTCTGTATGGGCCGAGCAGTCCGGACTTTACGCCGCCGCTTTCCCATAAAGCGCGCGTGATCCGCCTGATTACCGGCTATCACAAAGTGCGTAAAGGTGACGCTGCAGAGGGTTACCACCAGAGCTTGATCGACATTACTCCCCAGCGCGTGTTGGAAGAACTCAACGCGCTATTGTTACAAGAGGAAGCCTGACGGATGCGGGTTCTGATCGTTAAAACATCGTCGATGGGCGATGTTCTCCATACGCTGCCCGCACTCACCGATGCCCAGCAGGCAATCCCGGGGATTAAGTTTGATTGGGTGGTAGAAGAGGGATTCGCGCAAATTCCGTCCTGGCACGCCGCCGTTGAGCGGGTTATCCCGGTGGCGATACGACGCTGGCGTAAAGCCTGGTTCTCGGCCCCCATAAAAGCGGAACGGAAAGCGTTTCGTGAAGCCCTTCAAGCGGAAAACTATGACGCAATTATCGACGCCCAGGGGCTGGTAAAAAGCGCAGCGCTGGTGACACGTTTAGCACATGGCGTTAAACATGGAATGGACTGGCAAACCGCTCGCGAGCCTTTAGCCAGCCTGTTTTACAATCGCAAACATCATATTGCGAAACAGCAGCATGCTGTAGAACGTACCCGTGAACTGTTTGCAAAAAGCCTTGGGTATAGCAAACCGCAGGCCCAGGGCGATTATGCTATTGCGCAGCATTTCCTGACAAATCCACTACCGGATGCTGGGGAGTATGCTGTATTCCTTCATGCGACCACCCGCGGTGATAAACACTGGCCGGAAGAGCACTGGCGAGAATTAATTGGTTTACTGGCAGGTTCAGGGATTCGAATTAAACTACCGTGGGGAGCGCCGCATGAAGAAGAGCGGGCAAAAAGGCTGGCGGAAGGCTTTGATTATGTCGACGTACTGCCGAAGATGACTCTGGAAGGCGTTGCCCGTGTGCTGGCTGGAGCTAAATTTGTTGTGTCAGTCGATACAGGATTAAGCCATTTAACTGCGGCACTCGATAAACCCAATATCACAGTTTATGGGCCAACAGACCCGGGATTAATTGGCGGTTATGGGAAGAATCAGGTAGTTTGCATGGCACCGGGAAAAAGTTTAATTAATCTCAACGGTCAAGCAGTTTTGGAAAAATTATCATCATTATAAAGGTAAAACATGCCAACCTTCATTAAATTTCACTCATGGAAACCTTACACTCTGAAATCATCTGTGATTCTAGAGATAATGACTTATATATTATGTTTTTTTTCATTGATAATTGCATTCATCGATAACACTTTCAGCATAAAGATATATAATATCACTGCTATAGTTTGCTTATTATCACTAATTTTACGTGGCAGACAAGGAAATTATAATATAAAAAACCTTATTCTTCCACTTTCTATATTTTTTATAGGATTGCTTGATTTAATTTGGTATTCTGTGTTTAAAGTAGACAACTCTCCATTTCGTGCTACTTACCACAGTTATTTAAATACTGCCAAAATATTTATATTTGGATCTTTTATTGTTTTTTTGACACTAACTAGCCAGCTAAAAACAAAAAAAGAAAGTGTGTTATACATTTTATATTCCCTGTCATTTATAATTGCTGCATATGCAATTTATATTAATAGCATTCATGAATATGACCGCATTTCTTTTGGTATAGGAGCGGCAACAGGAGCGGCATATTCAACAATGCTAATAGGAATAGTTAGTGGTGTTGCAATTCTTTATACTAAAAAAAACCATCCTTTTTTATTTTTATTAAATAGTTGCGCGGTACTTTATGTTCTGGCACTGACACAAACCAGAGCAACTCTACTCCTTTTCCCTGTAATTTGTGCTGTTACACTAATAGCCTATTATAATAAATCACCCAAGAAATTTACTTCCGCTATTGTTCTTCTAATTGCTATATTGGCTAGCATTGTAATCATATTTAATAAACCAATACAGAATCGCTATAATGAAGCATTAAATGATTTAAACAGTTATACCAATGCTAATAGCGTGACTTCCTTAGGTGCAAGGCTGGCAATGTACGAAATTGGTTTGGATATATTCAAAAAGTCACCTTTTTCATTTAGATCTGCAGAGTCGCGCGCTGAAAGTATGAATTTGTTAGTTGCAGAACACAACAGGCTAAGAGGAGCATTGGAGTTTTCTAACGTACATCTACATAATGAGATAATTGAAGCAGCGTCACTGAAAGGTCTGATGGGGATTTTTTCCACCCTTTTCCTCTATTTTTCACTATTTTATACAGCATATAAAAAACGCGCATTGGGTTTGTTGATATTAACGCTTGGCATTGTGGGAATTGGACTCAGTGATGTGATCATATGGGCACGCAGCATTCCAATTATCGTTATATCCGCTATAGTCCTCTTACTCGTTATTAATAATCGTAACAATACTATTAATCAAGAATAGACAAGTTTAAGAAGTGAGTCAAAACTCACTTCTTATCTATGCAACTTAATCTCTTAACTGAATCAGTTAAAGTTTCAGTATCGATATCTTTTATCGTAAATGTTGGAGATACTATTTGTATAGATTGATGATTATTCGGGGCCCAAATTAAATGTGAGGGATATTCCGGAGTACGTGAATTAGGATAAAATGCAAGCGTTGGTTTATGATAAGCCGCAGCGATATGAACAAGAGCTGTATCAACAGAAATGACAAAATCACTATACCGGGTCAACGCAACAGTATAAATAAACTCGTCAAATGGTAGTGTTTCAATTTCAGGTATTGGTATTGTCAATAAATCTTGCGGTAACCCGGTAAATATCACTCGATAATTTTCAAACTGTGCTTTCACTTCTTGATATATGATTTTTATTTGCTCAAACGTAAGTCGGCATATTTTTTTTGCACCTAATGGGTTAATGATGATTATTCTTGTATTTCCAATAAAATCTTTTATTTTATTTTCAACATCTACAGGTAAATGCAAGTCGTAGTCGGTGGAAAATTCACCCTCACCATAAATATGCTTCAGTATTTCTGTTGCTCGTGTACTCATATGTTCTTTTAAACATTCATCGTGGGGATGGTAAAATGAATAGTAACGCTTATACCATTGATCAAACCCCAGAATGTAAGAATCTTTTAAACTTGATAATATTAAACTATGCTTAAATGAGGGCATTGTTTCAAAGGGATCTAATACAATATCGAACTGTAAATCCCGCAGATGCTTACATAGAGTAAGCATTTTAAGGGAACCCGTCGATTCTTTGATACAGAACTCAAATATATTTTTATTATTAGAGAGAAACTCCTCACCCTTTCTATTTGTGAGGATGGTTATTTTAACTCCTTTACTATAAAGCTCACGATAAATCGAACTTAATACAATTAGATCACCGAGTTTATTATTATCATGAATGATTAGGCATGATTTAATTTGTGCTGGTTCTGTAACTTGGTTATTGATTTTCTTACGAAATAAAAAAGAAAGGAAATTAATTTTGATTTTGTTTATATAAAATCTTTTCTTTTTGTGAAAAGTTCCTAAACGCATTTTTATACCATATTATTTTAGTTTCAGGATGACTAATTAGCATAAGAATCAGTTGAAGCTTTATATTGCATTTTTTTTCTTGTCTTATCCTTTGACTCTTCCGTACTGATATCTTGAAGTTTAATAAATGGAATTACATCGTAAGAAATAGCCGTATCATCCGACAAATTATAAATATTAATATCATCTACATTATCACGCATAAAACGGAAAAATGGCAAGATTTTGAATAAATCCTTACTTAATTCCGAGGGCATGGGATTCTTATTTTCGTCATAGAAACGAGAACAGCTACCCGTTAAATCAAGACCGGAACAAATAATCCGTGCATACTTTAGTGAATATGCTATTTGAATTGCAGCAAAAGCAATAGTATGGCATGAGCAATAACCAAGACTAATGTCCTTGCAAAATCCAACCAGACGACCTTTTTTAGACAACGGTACAGAGATCAGCAGTTCTTTGTGAATCTGGCTCAAAATATTAAATTTAATCTTCTTTATCAAACCACCTTTTTCTCGGCGGTAAAAGGATCGTAATACGAGGCAGTTCTGGAGGATATAAAGTTTATCTTCTTTGGAAGCGTGTTCATAAACGTCAACGTTTACTATGGTATAACGACTTCTCTGGCTAAATTTATAAAAATCATCACGACGCTGATGTAAAAAGCGGACATCTGTAAGTACATATATAAAAGGAACGATATTATGACTTAACAAATATTGCGCAGAACCATTGACAGCAATAATATCCTTTGTTCGTAATGCTGACAAAGGTGTTTTTTGCGATGTAGGGCCAGAAAGAAAAATAATAACATCATCAGATGTTTTATTTTCAATCAGGTTTTCAACATCTTTTTTGTCAATGTATCTAATATTCTTCATGATAAACCTGTGAAATAAATAACTCCGCTTAAAACTGTCCTGGTGAAGACATGTAATTATGGATATTTCTATTTTAGCGCGCTGGTTTCCCTTTCAAACGCCGCATAAAATTGCGCATTTTTTTACGATATACTAAAAGATAATAGCCTAGATCTTTAATCTCATTTTTAATACCGTAATGACGCTCTAAGTCAATACGATCTTTCGCTTTACGCTGCGCTGAAGCACGTTTTCCGGAGAGATCAATAATTCGAACCTCACCATTTTTTATAATGAAGTTACCACGATGGGGGTCGCCAGAAACCATGCCATGTTGATGTAAGGAATTAATTGATTGCTGAATTTTATTTTTTAGCACATCATCAATATCAGGCATATCACACAACTCTATGCCATCAATATACTCGATGATCATGATATAAGTATGGACAAATCGTAAGTTTTTCCGTTCAGCTAATAAATAAAAATCATTGAGTGTATTTAACCCTTCATTTCTTACTTTTTGGGTTTGCTCAAAAAGGCGTTCGTAATAATCACCTTTTAACAGAGACTTAAAGAAACGTTCGTTACGCTTAACTTTCGGAGAAAAAACCTTAAGAATCAATTTACCGTAATCGGTATCAATAAGCATAACTTTTGTATCATCAATAGAACGAAAAACCTTGATGATATTTATATTATAAGACAAGAAGTCATTTAATACATTGAGATACTTTGAATTGTTTTCATCGGTAAAAACAACCAAGTCTTTGATCTTGCTCTTCTGAATCATAATAAACCAGTTAAATGTTATTTACGGTAATATTTTCGGCAAAGATAACAGACTCCTGCTATAATTCCTGAGATATATTTATGCTGTACTAAAAGATGTTTATATCTTTTTTTAAATTCAATAATTGATTTTGCATCTCGTGGAGAGTCATCATTCCATGGTGAATTTTCTAAAGCTATTTTATAGTATTTTACCGATGGATAAATTGCCCATTTGTGCCACGGTTTAGTTGCACCTGTATAATGAATAAGCAGAGTACTTTCTGTAATCAGTTTTTTATAGTTTTGATGTGTTTTGTCTTTTAATTCACTTTTAATTGTATAAATTGTATTGTACTCACGAGGCAAAAATATTGTCATCCCTTTCAGTAAGATATTCATAACATCCTGATCAGGGTATTTATAAACATTATCTTTACTCATAAGAATAGACAACGCTTTTTCTGTTAGTTTTGCGTCAGCCCATTTTTTTAAGTCTAAATAAACGACGCCGGAATTAAAGTACTGCCCAAGTAATTCAGGATCGGACAACCTGGATACCGCCTTTTCCTGCATTGGCTCAACATCTTTAACAACAGCAGCAACCGCTCCGTTTAAATCCAGATACAATAGTTGGCTAATATCGCCTTTACAAACAACATCTGCATCAAGATAAAGCAAACGATCAAGCGTTAAACCCAATAATTGAAATGCAAATAAACGGAAGTACATTGCTCTTGACCAGACCTGTGTACAAGGCAAGCACTGGAGCTTATCAGTGTTAATTCTATATAGCGTGATTCTTAATTGGTATTGCTCTGCAAGCTTTGCGACTTTTTGAAAAAAACCATCATTATAAACGTCAGCAATAATATAAAAATCAAGATTAATATGTCGATTGTTTAGGACAATTGATGTGATGGAAACACCTACACCATCAAGATAATTAGCATCGACACCATAGGCAACATTTAAACATTCAGAAGTATTTATATTAACTAGCCGATAATCCCAGGCTTTAACTTTATCTATCTCTATGGCAGGAAATGAGTCCACAATGCTACCCTTATATCATTACTTTATAGTTTCCCAGTTTTAATGCTTTATCTTTTCAATAAAATAAAAAAGATAATTGCTAAATCCTTTTAGATATCTATGCTTTTTAAGCATATGTTTTGCGCTATATCTTAATTGATTGCTATTGTTCGGTTTCAGCAACGCCGTGCTCTTCCATGGCGAAGCATTTTTTGCCTCCATAAAGGCTTGTGATACAGGATAATCCCAGGCCCAATCATGCCAGGGCTTGGTTGGACCGATATAGTGGATAAAAATAGTATCGTTGGTTACTGGGTTTGTAAAACTTTCTTTGAGTTGATAGTTTAAGCTAAACTGGGTGTTATATTTTATATCAGCAAAAATAAGTCTGTCTGCCAGCAACATATTTAATACATCCTGATCAGGATGTGTTATTTTTTTGACTATTTCTGGATCATTTAGCATTGCTATGGCTCGTGCAGAAACCTGCTGAGCCGCCCATTGGTCAGTATTAATCAATAAAAAACCGGAGTTAAAGTAACCTTTAGCAATTCCCGCAACACCTAACGAATGGGCGCGTTTTTCCCACCAGTCAGCTTGCCCTTCTGTAACAACCATTGCGACTTTATTGTCAGGAAATGAGAAATTAATTAGTGGCTCAATAGTCCCCTGACAGATGATATCTGCATCCAGATAAAGGACTTTAGACGTCTTATTAATAAAGTAATCTGCAATAACAAAGCGAAAATATATTGCATGAGTCCAGTTCTTAGTGCTAGGCAATGAGCGGAGTCGATCAGCATTAATCAGATATATTTTAATTCTGGTTTTATACTGCAGCGCCAGGGCATCAAAATACTTACGATCATCATCACCAAAATAGTCAGTAAAAATATGGAAACACAATCGACTTCCTTCATTATACTTTAATATTGAAGCAATCGAAATTCCGCAACCAAATAGAAAATTTCTGTCAGTCCCATAAGCGATATCCAAACAAAGATTTTCTGTTTCTACTTTATGATTATAATCAATAACTGAATTAAGAAACTCAGTTTCCTGGAAAAACACCTGCTGCATTATTTCCTCCGGGAAATAGCAGAAATAATTATTTCATGTAATCTATCGTAATACTTCAATTGGTAAAACTTATCGATCGACGCAGGAATATTTTCATGTTCGATATGAATTTCACCTGCTATATATTTATTTAGAAGCGTTACAAAACCAGCAATATCTCCCGGTTGATACAGATGACCATTGACATCAGGTTGAATAATGTCAGCAGGCCCGGAGACACAATCGGCGCTGATGCAAGGAATTCCCCATGACAAGGCTTCAAGTAGGGTCATTGGGAAACCTTCAAAAGATGATGTGAGCAATAACGCACTCACTTTTTTAATATCTTGCTGGACCAATTCCCAGGGATGTTGTTGCCAACCATACCAGACAATTCGATCATCAATATTTAATTCTCTACCATAAGCCTGGCATTTTTCGAAATCGGAACCATCACCCAATACATGGAGTTTCCAGTTACCTTGCGCTTGTGATAAGCCATCAAGGAGGTCTTTAACCCGCTTCTGGCCCTCGAATTTCATACGCCCAACATAAATGAACGTTGCCGTTTCGCCTTCCTCAGGCGCAGGAATGACTGTGTCTTTAGCTTCGACTGGATTAAAAATAACATTTATCGTCGATTCTGCTACACCCCGATTAATCATTTGCTGTTTAATGCCAGAGCTGATTGCTAAATGATAGTCGGCACAGGTGATATATTCAGCATGTTTTTTGTGATCTAAAGAAAAATGTGGCCATGAAAATACTGGCACATTAATTCCTGATTTTTTACGTGCTTTGGCGGCAAACAGGCAGGAGATCACATCAATACAAATAACGATATCTGGTTGGTACTCCTGAAGCCATTTACTTAGAGCATAAATATGTTTCGCCCGACGCAAAAAACCTAAACGAATATTGGAAAATGAACATGAGTATTTAATACCTTCCAGCCATCCCTTATCCATTTTATCATTACGACAAAAGAAAAACATTTCACTATGGATATGTTGTTTCCTGAAGGTAGTAATAACATCACGAATGACTGTTTCCATGCCGCCAAATCCAGAAACAGCTTCGCCGATAAATGCTATTTTCATTGAAACTCTCATTAATTGAGTAAAGCTCACTGTTTTAATGATTTTATTTTTCTATAAAATCAGAAACAATTGTTGACATCATTTTATCAGGGCTGAATTTATATAAGCTATCATAATCCATTGGTTTAACAGATGAGTTAATAAAATACTCTAATTTATCCCAATCATCATGACCTATTATAAAAAAGCGAGACTCACTATAGATTTCTGAACCAAGTATATTTATATTATTAGTAATTAATTTTTTATTGAAAAATAGTGCCTCAAGTATACGAAGAGTCCAGCCAGATTGGTTTTCTTTAGTTATATCAACAATTATATTAGCATTTAATGTTCTTCTAATATTCTCTTCATACGGTATTTGTTCTTCAATCAAATACTTTGAAGTCGGAGATGATGTTTTATCTTTGACAACATTAAAATCTAACTTACATCCTAGTGTTGTTAATCTATCGGCTAATTCATTAATTATTTGAAGACGTCCTTTATCACGACCAAGAAAAAAACATATTGGCTGACTGTTATTTTTGTCAGATAAACTATAATTTCTAATTTCATCCATTCCTATAGGAAAAAATTGTTCTATTGCCTTGGTCTTTTCATTCCCTATAAATCTATGCTCAAAATCATAGATAATATCAAAATAATTAGTGTTATCAAAAATAAAATCTTCGCTGACAGTATTTCTTAGAAGCAAAACTTTATGACAGTTAATGTTTTTTAATATTTGTTTATTGATACCTTTATTAATAACGCTGTCATTAAAGATAATTATGTCATCTTTTCTGATATCATTGAGGTAATGCTTGATGAATAATCGCCCCAGCCATGCATTATCCATCCCTAATTTCGAAATTTTCTTATTAACCCAGTTGTATTTTTTTGGTGTTGTTATATTTTTTATCTTGTACTTTTTTTTCAGGTACTGGATCATTCTTAATTCATAATCTGCAACCCAGTTTATAAAATAAATAGTCATAATGAGGTTAGTTCCAGTACATACTGATAAATATTTTTATAATCCTTTGCGTTGTGTTCGCTCTTTAATATGCTCGGCCTTAACACTTGCCATGTTCAATAAATTCCGTTCAAGAGATAATATCTTACGTAAAGGCATCCCAAAATAAACCTTCATAAATCGCCAGATATCTCTCTGCGTCAGCCCTATATTCATTGATGAGAAATACAAACCAATCAAATCTTTATCCCGCCAACGACGCGGTACTTTTGCCCGTATCTGTGCCCGATGCAGATCGATAACCGAAATTTTTAATTCATCTTCCCGGCCAGTAAATGGCAAATGGAGCAAAAAGTGGCAAATATAACAGTCGCGGTGGTTTATCCCTGCGGCGTGCATTTTACGCACCATGGTTGCCACTCGTGTAATCAGCATACGCTTTACACGTATATCAGGCGGGTTGACTGCCCAATCAGCACAATAATCTTCAAGGCTAATCGTGGGAGTGAGATCTTCGGTAATAATAAATGATGTGCGAGTTAATGGATTTAACCCTTTTTCACCAAACCCAATGCCCTTCATTGTATCAACGCCAACATCACTCAGGCGATGAATAGCGTGCCACTCTCTGTCTGCGCCTAAAACGGGCATCCGCAATGAGAGCAGGTTTTTTATAATTTCTTTTAAAGTCGTCCCTTTGTGCCATTTGAGGAAATAGCTTTTCCCGGCCAGTTCAAAGCGTAATGTGCGACGCGTCTCGAGTTCACGAAAGACCTCGCCATTTAGTTTTTTGACTTCTGCAAAAGCATCTTTACCACGCCAAAGTGTGGCAAGCGGCTCTTTTAATTCAACCATCTAAACCACCTGTAATGATATCTGCGGCTTTCTCTGGCAGGCTATACAAATCCTGAGTATCGGCATAATGGCGAGCATTCTCCGCCCAGGCCATTCGTAATGGAGACTGTGTTAACGCTTTACGTAAAACTTCATTTAATTGTTCCTGGGAGAAAGGTTCAGCGATGACCGTTCCACAATTGGCATCCGCAATATAATGCGCATATCCACATACTGCAGTTGTTAAAACAGGTAATCCAGCAGTGATCGCTTCAAGAAGAACGATACCCGCGGCTTCCTGATAAGCGGGATGCAGTAATAAATCAGCGGCTGCCATTAATTCTGACACATCATTGCGGCCAGAGAAGAAATGCACATTGCTCCGCACGCCGAGTTTTTCTGCCAACGCTTCAAATTTCCGCGGTTTATCCTGACCAACAACAAATAAAAGCGTATTGTGACGTAATGATTCCGGTAACGATGCCAAAGCCTCAATTGAGCGATCCACACCTTTACGGCCAAAATCTGATCCAACCTGCAGTAATAAGTTTTGTTGCTCTTTTATGCCATTTTTCTGGCGATAAATTTCACGACTGTTTGGGATTTGCTCGCTGTATTTTCTGTCCGGATAAATACCGGGAGGAAGAATTTGAAAACGTTCAGATTCAGTTTGATAATGCTTCTGGAAATCGGCGATTTGCTTATCGGTCAGCATCATAAGTTTCGTCGATTTACCCTGCTCGAAAGTCGCTCGCTCAAATGCGGCATAATGGCAATATCGTGATGTTAAACGATATAAAAAACCTTTTTCTTGCGCAACTTTCTCGGCGTAACAAACATCAGCGGCAAAATAAACATCCAGACCTGGCATCTTATTAAACCCAACAACGCGATCAGCGGGATGCGCTTTGAGATGATTTTGTACCCAGGCATAATATTCTGCAGTGCGTCCATGGTTGGTATGGGACTTAACTGGCACCTGGATAAGCTCAAATGCTTTCGGGCAATCACCTTCCCACGACTGCGTATAGACTCGAACATGGTGGCCCCGTGCGGCAACTGTTGATGCAATGCGCATAAAGTCACGTTGAAGCCCACCAAATGGAAAATATTTATATAAACAAAACGCCACGATCATAATTGTGTATTCCTGTCAGCTGATGGGGCATCTTCTGGCAACAGCTTTTCCGTAGCGGCGATCACATCTTCCGCTGGAATAACAGAAAGATATTTTTTGTTGCGGTCAAGTTCATGACGGGTCGGCATTTTCTGATAATTCCCCGCCCAGAATTGAATAATATTCTCAGTCCATGGGCGCCAGAATACATGATCAGTGGCCCCAAATAGACTAATAACTGGCGTCTTCACCGCCGCCGCAATATGCCCCGGCGCAGAATCCACACCAATAAAAAGCACTGCATGATCAATTAACGCGCCTAGTTCAGGAAAACGTGTTTTACCTGCAAGGCCAGTAATGGGTTTTGTTTCGCAACCTCGTGCAATCTCATCTACACAAGCGAGATCATCTGCCGAAGGCCCACAGGTCAGGACAACCTGATACCCTCGCTGTTGCAGCGCATCGATAACCTTAGAAAATTTATCGTTATCCCAGCACTTAAATATCTGACGCGCTGTCGGCTGGATGACAACATAATGATCTTTTACGCCTAGGGCATCTAACTCCTGGCGCATCTTCTTCCAGCAATCTTCGGCGTAACTCATTGTTGTGTCGGTGTAGAAATCGGTAATACCTAATGGCTCAAGGACCGATAAATTACGCTCAACAATATGTGTGCCGTGTATTGGCGCTAAGTGGGTGAAGCTTTTTTTCCAAATGCCATGCTGCCGATGACCATAAAGTTGCGATATTTTCATCCGTGCGGGTAAAAAACGTACCAGCAGCGCCACCATCCACTGATCCGTAAGATTAATGACCAGGTCATAATTATTCGCACGCAGAGTTTTTATCAACGAAAGCACATTTTTAATTTTATCGAATGTTCCCGCACCTTTATTGCTTATCCCGTAGAGCGCATTAATTTCCGGGTTTTCAGACAAAATAGGGATGGTATCCTGATAAAGCAGCATATCGATTTTTGCATCAGGATAATTCTGCTTGAGCGTACTGATGACAGGAGTAGTTAATAACATATCTCCATGATATCGCATCTTTATGACCAGAATTTTTCGAAATGGCTTTTCCACTAGCGACTCTTTTGTGTGATTGTCTGATTAAGTTAAGCAGAAAAAAAGCACGCTACCGCCCCAGGCTCAACAGCTACCTGAATACTGATAACGCACTTACTTGACGTGCTAGTGTATCATTTCTTTCGCAGCAATCCGACCCGAATGATTTTTATACACGAAATATGTTTTAATCATAAAAATCAAATAGATAAAAAAGCATATCAATAATGTCGGTATGGCCTATGTAGAGTTGAAAATGGGGCCGAGTTTCAATGAATCGCATAAAAATACAAAAAAAATGAAGATGTAGCGGCAGATCAGACCAAACTGAAGCTATTTAAGTCAAAAACGGGAAAAGTAATGGTAAAGCCACCGTTAAATACATAGAATCCCCAGCACATCCATAAGTCAGCTATTTATTATGCTCGAATTGCTTTACACCGCCCTTCTCTACCTTATTCAGCCGCTAATCTGGATACGGCTCTGGGTGCGCGGACGTAAGGCTCCGGCCTATCGAAAACGCTGGGGTGAACGTTACGGTTTTTACCGCCATCCGCTAACACCAGGCGGCATTATGCTGCACTCCGTCTCCGTCGGTGAAACCCTGGCGGCAATCCCGTTGGTGCGCGCGCTGCGTCATCGCTATCCTGATTTACCAATCACAGTCACGACTATGACGCCGACTGGTTCGGAGCGCGTACAATCGGCTTTTGGAAAAGATGTTCAGCACGTCTATCTGCCTTACGATCTGCCCGATGCGCTCAACCGTTTCCTGAATAAAGTCGACCCAAAACTGGTGTTGATTATGGAAACCGAACTATGGCCTAACCTGATTGCGGCGCTACATAAACGTAAAATTCCACTGGTTATCGCTAATGCGCGACTCTCTGCACGCTCTGCCGCAGGTTACGCCAAACTGGGTAAATTTGTTCGTCGCTTGCTCCGCCGTATTACGCTGATTGCTGCGCAAAATGAAGAAGATGCTGCGCGCTTTGTGACGCTGGGTGCAAAAAATAATCAGGTCACCGTCACCGGTAGCCTGAAATTCGATATTTCAGTGACGCCACAGTTGGCCGCTAAAGCAGTAACACTGCGCCGCCAGTGGGCGCCGCATCGTCCAGTATGGATTGCCACCAGTACTCATGATGGCGAAGAGAGCGTAGTGATTGCCGCCCATCAGGCGCTGTTACAACAGTTCCCGAATTTATTGCTCATCCTGGTACCCCGTCATCCGGAACGCTTCCCGGATGCGATTAACCTTGTCCGCCAGGCTGGACTAAGCTATATCACACGCTCCTCAGGGGAAGTCCCCTCCACCAGCACGCAGGTTGTGGTTGGCGATACGATGGGCGAACTGATGTTGCTGTACGGTATTGCCGATCTCGCGTTTGTTGGCGGTTCACTGGTTGAACGCGGTGGGCATAATCCGCTGGAGGCCGCCGCACACGCTATCCCGGTGTTGATGGGGCCGCATACCTTTAACTTTAAAGACATTTGCGCGCGGCTGGAGCAGGCAAGCGGGCTGATTACCGTCACCGATGCCACTACGCTTGCAAAAGAGGTTTCCTCTTTACTCACCGACGCCGATTACCGTAGTTTCTATGGCCGTCATGCCGTTGAAGTGCTGTATCAAAACCAGGGCGCGCTACAGCGTCTGCTTCAACTGCTGGAACCTTACCTGCCACCGAAAACGCATTGAGGTTGTTATGCAAAAACGGGCGATTTATCCGGGTACTTTCGATCCCATTACCAATGGTCATATCGATATCGTGACGCGCGCCACGCAGATGTTCGATCACGTTATTCTGGCGATTGCCGCCAGCCCCAGTAAAAAACCGATGTTTACTCTGGAAGAGCGTGTGGCGCTGGCACAACAGGCAACTGCGCATCTGGGAAACGTTGAAGTGGTCGGATTTAGCGATTTGATGGCAAACTTCGCCCGCAATCAACACGCTACGGTGCTGATTCGTGGCCTGCGTGCGGTGGCAGATTTTGAATATGAAATGCAGCTGGCGCATATGAATCGCCACTTAATGCCAGAACTGGAAAGTGTGTTTCTGATGCCGTCGAAAGAGTGGTCGTTTATATCTTCATCGTTGGTGAAAGAGGTGGCGCGCCATCAGGGCGATGTCACCCATTTCCTGCCGGAGAATGTCCATCAGGCGCTGATGGCGAAGTTAGCGTAGCGTTTATGCCGGATGGTATGCCATCCGGCAAGCATCAATTATTTCTGGCAGTGCTTGCAATAAAACGTTGCCCGCTGCGCATGTTTAGACGCCACAATCGGCGTACCGCACACCCGACACTGCTCACCTTTTCGCCCGTAAACCTGCAATTCCTGCGCGAAATAGCCCGGTTTACCATCACTTTGCAGAAAATCTTTCAGCGTCGTGCCGCCCTGCTCAATTGAACGCAGCAACACCGCTTTAATCACCCGAGCTAACAATTCACACTCTGCCAGCGACAGTGATGACGCCAGCCGATCCGGATGGATCCCCGCCGCAAACAGAGATTCGCTGGCATAGATATTCCCTACGCCTACCACCAGTTTGTTATCCATCAGCCAGGGCTTAATCGCCGTCTTTTTCTTCGCGCACTTCTGATGCAGGTACTCACCGTTGAAATCGTCGCTAAGCGGCTCCGGTCCAAGATGGACCAGCACGTTGTGCCCTTCCAGCTCTTTGGTCCACAGCCAGGCACCAAAGCGGCGCGGATCGGTGTAGCGCAGCACTTTACCGTTGCTCATCACCAAATCAACATGGTCATGCTTTTCAGGGGGAAGGTCTTCCGTAAGTATGCGCAAACTGCCAGACATGCCCAGATGAATGATAATCCAGCCCTCAGGCAGCTCCAGCAGCAGATATTTAGCACGGCGCTGTACACTTAGCACTGGTTGATCGCTTAAACGGTAGATTTCTTCCGAAACCGGCCAGCGCAAGCGTCCGTTGCGCACCACCGCATGAAGAATGGTTGCACCAACGAGATGCGGTTCTATGCCGCGACGGCTGGTTTCAACTTCGGGTAATTCAGGCATAGCATCTCCAGGAATGAACAGATGCAGTCAATATGGGGGCAGGCAGATAACAAAAAACCCCGCCGTAGCGAGGTTTTTCGTTACATCAAAGCGAAAATTATTTGATTTTCGCTTCTTTGTAGATCACGTGCTGGCGAACAACTGGATCGAATTTTTTCAGTTCCAGTTTTTCCGGCTTAGTACGTTTGTTCTTCGTAGTGGTATAGAAGTGACCAGTACCAGCAGAAGAAACCAGCTTGATTTTCTCACGAATACCTTTAGCCATGATTTATTTCCTCTAAGTACTTAGTACTTTTCGCCACGGGCACGCAGTTCAGCCAGAACTGTATCGATGCCTTTTTTATCGATTACACGCATACCTTTAGCAGATACGCGCAGGGTGACAAAACGCTTCTCGCTCTCAACCCAGAAACGGTGAGAGTGCAGGTTCGGCAGGAAACGGCGTTTAGTCGCGTTCAGTGCGTGGGAACGGTTGTTACCGGTCACCGGACGCTTGCCAGTAACTTGGCAGACTCGGGACATGTCTATTCTCCAAAAATCAAATTAGCTCGAGCTTCGTATGGGGTATTGGCGCCTCGTCAGGCTTTACAGCCCGGTCATCGCAGTTCTATGTGAACTCTCGATTGCCAGGCCCAAATGCCAAACCCGAGATTCTCAAAGGTGGCGTAGTATACGCTGACTCGGCGATGTGCTCAAGTCCCGAACAGACAAAGATCCCGAAGGATCGCGCATAGCGGATTAAATCCAGCCGCGTTCGGCAAAAGAAACATATTCTCCACGCCCAATCACGATATGGTCGAGCACGCGTAAATCCATGAACTGACAACTTTTTATTATCCGTTCGGTAATGAGTTTATCCGCTTTACTGGGTTCAGCACAACCAGAAGGGTGATTATGGGCAAGGATCAGCGCCGAGGCGTTTATTTTTATCGCTTCACGAATAATTTCTCGTGGATGGACTTCCACATGATTTAACGTGCCGGAAAAGAGTCGGCTGTGAGTAAGGACCCGGTGTTGGGAATCGAGAAAGATCACCATAAAGATCTCTCGTTCCTCTCCCGTAAGTTGGCTTTGTAAAAACTCCCTCGTCATCTCTGGGCTGAGCAACGGGCTTTCTTCGCGCATCCGCACGTTGTAGTAACGCCGCGCCAGTTCCGCAACTCCCTTTAACTGGGCGAATTTCGCCACACCAATTCCATGAACGCCACTAAATTGTTCATATTCAGAGGATAACAAGCCGTAAAGCGACCCAAAATTCTCCAGCATCTCTTTCGCCAGGGTTAACACATCCTTACCGCGCGTACCCGTACGCAGAAATAACGCCAGCAGTTCAACATCCGTTAACGCGCCAATGCCCAACTTCAGCATTTTTTCGCGTGGCATCAACAATTCTACATTGCTTTTCACCTTCACCTCCTTTGTGGAAGGCGCATGCTGTCATAGTCGTTTGGTTAAATCGACGGCCAGTTTTCAATCCTGGAAAGCGCCTCGCAAAGTGATTCTCAGGTGAAAGCACGACAACAAAAGTATTGTGATAAAATCGCCAACTTCTGGTGTCCCCCTACAGGAAAAATCATCATGAGCCTGGCCGGTAAAAAAATCGTTCTCGGCGTCAGCGGCGGTATTGCTGCCTATAAAACCCCTGAGCTGGTGCGTCGTTTGCGCGATCGCGGAGCAGACGTCCGCGTAGCCATGACCGAAGCGGCAAAAGCCTTTATCACCCCACTTAGCTTGCAGGCGGTTTCTGGGTATCCCGTTTCCGATAGTCTGCTGGATCCAGCAGCCGAGGCGGCTATGGGTCATATTGAGCTGGGTAAATGGGCTGATTTAGTAATTCTCGCCCCAGCCACCGCTGATTTGATTGCCCGCGTAGCTGCCGGGATGGCGAATGATCTGGTGTCAACGATTTGCCTGGCCACTCCCGCGCCTGTTGCCGTACTGCCAGCCATGAACCAGCAGATGTATCGTGCTGCGGCTACCCAACATAATTTAGAGGTACTTGCCTCACGTGGTTTGCTGATCTGGGGGCCAGATAGCGGCAGTCAGGCCTGTGGTGATATCGGCCCTGGGCGAATGCTCGATCCATTAACCATTGTGGATATGGCTGTCGCACATTTTTCGCCCGTCAACGACCTGAAACATCTGAATATTATGATTACCGCCGGCCCTACGCGTGAACCGCTCGATCCCGTGCGTTATATCTCTAATCACAGCTCCGGCAAGATGGGCTTTGCTATCGCCGCAGCCGCTGCCCGTCGCGGAGCGAACGTTACACTGGTTTCCGGACCGGTTTCGCTACCGACACCGCCGTTTGTTAAACGTGTGGATGTGATGACCGCACTGGAGATGGAAGCCGCTGTGAAGGCCTCTGTACAGCAGCAAAATATTTTTATCGGTTGCGCCGCCGTGGCTGATTATCGCGCAGCCGCTGTCGCCAGTGAAAAAATCAAAAAGCAGGCGACTCAGGGGGATGAATTAACAATAAAAATGGTCAAAAACCCTGATATCGTCGCTGGAGTTGCCGCACTAAAAGACCAAAGGCCTTATGTTGTTGGATTTGCGGCCGAAACAAATAATGTGGAAGAATACGCCCGGCAAAAACGTATTCGTAAAAACCTTGATCTGATCTGCGCGAACGATGTTTCCCGGCCAACTCAAGGATTTAACAGCGACAGCAATGCATTACACCTTTTCTGGCAAGACGGAGATAAAGTCTTACCGCTTGAGCGCAAAGAGCTCCTTGGCCAATTATTACTCGACGAGATCGTGACCCGTTATGATGAAAAAAATCGACGTTAAGATTCTGGACCCGCGCGTTGGGAAGGAATTTCCGCTCCCGACTTATGCCACTTCTGGTTCTGCCGGACTTGACCTGCGCGCCTGTCTCGACGACGCCGTAGAACTGGCGCCGGGCGACACCACCCTGGTACCTACCGGGTTGGCGATTCATATTGCCGACCCTTCACTGGCGGCGATGATGCTGCCGCGCTCCGGATTGGGACATAAGCACGGTATCGTGCTCGGCAACCTGGTAGGATTGATCGATTCTGACTATCAGGGCCAGTTGATGATTTCCGTGTGGAACCGTGGCCAGGACAGCTTCACCATTCAACCAGGCGAACGTATCGCGCAGATGATTTTTGTTCCGGTGGTACAGGCCGAATTTAATCTGGTGGAAGATTTTGACGCCACCGACCGCGGTGAAGGCGGCTTTGGTCACTCTGGTCGTCAGTAACACATACGCATCCAAATAACGTCATAACATTGCCGCAAACATTTCGTTTGCGGTCATAGCGTGGGTGCCGCCTGGCAAGTGCTTATTTTCAGGGGTATTTTGTAACATGGCAGAAAAACAAACTGCGAAAAGGAACCGTCGCGAAGAAATACTTCAGTCTCTGGCGCTGATGCTGGAATCCAGCGATGGAAGCCAACGTATCACGACAGCGAAACTGGCCGCCTCCGTCGGCGTTTCCGAAGCGGCTCTGTATCGCCACTTCCCCAGTAAAACCCGCATGTTCGATAGCCTGATTGAGTTTATCGAAGATAGCCTGATTACTCGCATCAATCTGATTCTGAAAGATGAGAAGGACACCACAACGCGCCTACGTCTGATTGTGTTGTTGCTCCTCGGTTTTGGTGAGCGTAATCCTGGCCTGACCCGCATCCTTACCGGGCATGCGCTGATGTTTGAACAGGACCGCCTGCAAGGGCGCATCAACCAACTGTTCGAGCGTATTGAAGCGCAGTTGCGTCAGGTATTGCGTGAAAAGAGAATGCGTGAGGGTGAAGGTTACACCACCGATGAAACGCTGCTGGCAAGCCAGTTGCTGGCATTTTGTGAAGGTATGCTGTCACGATTTGTCCGCAGCGAGTTTAAATACCGCCCGACGGATGATTTTGACGCCCGCTGGCCACTAATTGCTGCGCAGTTGCAGTAATTCTCCCCTAAACGTTCAGGCAGAAACGTCTGCCTGACGCTTTTCTTACCATGCCACCAGCATTCGCTTTACACTTTCCCTCGCCTGTTTAAAGGCCTCATCCTCAGGGTTGATTTGCAATAACCAGTTTATTCTTCCCTGCAAAGCATACAGATACGCCGTTGCCTGTGCGTGGAGATCGCCAGAAGGATCAAGTTCACCACGATGACTAAGATGCGAAATAACGCCATATTTTTGGCACAAATGCACCTCCTGACGCAGCGCCCGGCACACTTCACGGGCAAGCTGTGGTTTGTGATTAACAACAATCCCGGTTACCTGCTGGCGCTTACAGGCCGCGACCAGGCAGCTTTTGCGTTGATTGAGGCTCAGGCCCAGTTCCGCTAACAATCCGCACACTTTATTTTTAACCTGGCGGGCATTGAAGTGACCTGAAAAGGTCATGTCATCGCAGTAGCGGGTATAGATAATTCCTCGTGTCTGGCACCATGCCCCAATGCACTCATCAAAACGGCGCATCACAAGGTTGGAAATGGCAGGCGAAGTTGGCGCCCCCTGCGGTAACGCGTCGTTATAGCAACAAAGCCAGGTCAGTATGGTTACCACATTGCGTGGCAACTGGGCCTGTCCAAACACACGCCAGACCTGTAACCAGCTAATACTATCGAAAAAGTTTTCGATATCGAGTTTCAGGATCTGCGACTGTTGGCAGTGAGGCTGCGCGTTGCTGACGATTGGGCAACCTGGCCGGTAGGCGGTAGCAAAAGGGGAAAGCGGAAATCGTGAAAGTACGTTCTTAAGAATGTTGCGCTGTACGGTTTTGAGCAAGTAATCAGGGGCTAGCAGCATCCGCTGACCACCGTGGCGCTTAGAAAGAATAATGCATCGGTAATGGCGTCCGACATGATTACTGAGCGCATACAGCCGCTGTATTTCTTTATCGGCACTCCAGCCCGGCGAGCCGAACAAATCGAGCGCCAGAAGGGTTATCCGGGTAGCATCCATTCCACTCTCCACATCACGGCGGCCAAAAGAGGCGCCAACAGCGGCAATACCATCAAACCATCCCTAAGGCGCGTAACTGTACTGAGCGCGTCAGCGCGACGTACGCGAAGCGTACTTAAGTACAATGAAGCGGCTTTGGGTATATGGACATACTACTGGCGTTAAGTCGGCGACTCGCCGACCCTCCCGGACAAAAGGCCGGAAACGCTATTGCCACTGCTGGCGAAAGCAGATTAACACGATATCTTAAAACGCATCACGCTGCGCACAGCAAAAACCCTGCGCAGCGCATATTTTTAAACGCCAAACTCTTCGCGATAGGCCTTAACCGCCGCCAGATGTTCCGCCATTTCTGGCTTCTCTTCCAGGTAGGCAATCAAGTCTTTCAGGGTGATGATAGAGATCACCTTGCAGTTGTAATCACGCTCAACTTCCTGAATCGCCGAAATTTCGCCGCGACCACGTTCCTGACGATCGAGCGAAATCAACACGCCAGCAAGCGTCGCGCCATTGGCCTGAATAATTTCCATCGACTCGCGAATCGCCGTCCCGGCGGTGATCACATCATCCACCAGCATCACACGCCCTTGTAACGCGCTACCAACCAGATTGCCGCCTTCACCGTGATCTTTTGCTTCTTTGCGGTTAAAGCAGTACGGCAGGTCCAGGTCATGATGCTCCGCCAGCGCCACGGCGGTTGTGGTGGCAATCGGGATCCCTTTGTAAGCAGGGCCAAACAGCAGATCGAACTCAATGCCGGAATCCACCAATGCTTCAGCGTAAAAACGGCCTAACAGTGCCAGGTCGCGCCCGGTATTAAACAGCCCGGCGTTGAAGAAATAGGGGCTTTTGCGCCCGGATTTCAACGTAAACTCGCCAAACTTTAACACCTGCTTGCTAAGCGCAAATTCAATAAACTGGCGCTGATATGGTTTCATGCCTTCGCTCCTCATCTTACTTTTCTACAGACAAAAAAAAAGGCGACTCATCAGTCGCCTTAAAAATCAGTTTTCCAGCGCCGCCTTCTGCGTCGCTACAATGGATTCGATTCCCCCTCGAGCCAAGGCCAACAAGGTGAGTAGCTCTTCGTGGGTGAACGGTTCACCTTCTGCCGTTCCCTGCACTTCAATGATGCGCCCGTCTTCGGTCATCACCACGTTCATGTCCGTTTCAGCCGCTGAGTCTTCAACGTATTCCAGATCGCAAATCGCTTCGCCGTTAACAATACCGACAGAAACCGCGGCTACCATCCCTTTCATTGGATTGGTTTTCAGCTTGCCATTTTCAACCAGTTTATTCAGGGCATCGGCTAGTGCAACACAAGCACCGGTGATAGAAGCAGTGCGGGTGCCGCCATCGGCCTGAAGTACGTCGCAATCCAGCGTAATAGTAAACTCACCGAGGGCTTTCAAATCTACTGCGGCGCGCAATGCACGAGCGATCAGACGCTGGATTTCCATCGTGCGGCCGCCCTGCTTACCTTTCGCCGCTTCACGGGCATTACGGGTATGAGTAGAACGCGGCAGCATACCGTATTCTGCGGTGATCCAGCCCTGGCCCTGACCTTTCAGGAAGCGCGGCACGCCTTCTTCAATAGAGGCGGTACACAACACTTTGGTATCGCCAAATTCGACCAGCACCGAGCCTTCTGCATGTTTTGTATAGTTACGAGTCAGGGTAACGGGACGCACCTGATTATTGCTACGGCCTGCTGGACGCATATTGAAATCTCCGGCTTGAAACAAATGTGGCTGCGCATTATACGGACTTCCGGCGGTTATTCCTATCCTGACAAGGCATCGATGGCTATAATCCTTCCACCTCTCCTTTTATAAACAGGAACGTCTATGATCCGCAGTATGACCGCCTACGCCCGGCGTGAAATCAAGGGTGAATGGGGTAGCGCAACCTGGGAAATGCGCTCGGTAAACCAGCGTTATCTGGAAACTTACTTTCGTCTGCCGGAGCAGTTCCGTAGCCTTGAACCTGTCGTTCGCGAGCGTATTCGTTCTCGCCTGACGCGCGGTAAAGTGGAATGTACCCTGCGCTATGAGCCAGATGTCAGCGCGCAAGGTGAGCTGATCCTCAACGAAAAACTGGCTAAACAGCTGGTAACTGCTGCGAACTGGGTAAAAATGCAGAGCGACGAAGGGGAAATCAACCCGGTTGATATTCTGCGCTGGCCGGGCGTGATGGCAGCTCAGGAGCAGGATCTCGACGCCATTGCTGCTGAAATTCTCGCGGCTCTCGATGGCACCCTGGACGACTTTATCATCGCGCGTGAAACCGAAGGTCAGGCGCTGAAAGCATTGATCGAGCAGCGTCTGGAAGGCGTCACCGCCGAAGTGGTCAAAGTCCGCGCCCATATGCCGGAAATCCTGCAATGGCAGCGTGAGCGTCTGGTAGCGAAGCTGGAAGACGCCCAGGTGCAACTGGAAAACAACCGTCTGGAGCAGGAGTTGGTTCTGCTGGCACAACGAATTGACGTTGCCGAAGAGCTGGACCGCCTCGAAGCGCATGTTAAAGAGACGTACAACATTCTGAAGAAAAAAGAAGCGGTTGGCCGTCGTCTGGACTTTATGATGCAGGAGTTCAACCGCGAGTCGAACACTCTTGCGTCGAAATCTATCAATGCCGAAGTGACAAACTCCGCCATCGAGCTGAAAGTGTTGATCGAGCAAATGCGCGAGCAGATTCAGAACATCGAGTAAGCGACATATCTCCGTAGGCCGTTGTTAATTACAGCGGCGCTACGCATATAGTTTCGTCCTCATATTTATTTACTCCATACTTTTTCTAATGCATTTTACTTATCACAAAATCAGAAAAATGCATTCTCACTACAGAAAATAGCAATTTCACATAACTACAAATTATCAATCCATTCTCTCCTTAAAAAATCTCAATCGTGACAATGCACACAAATCGCTACCCTGCCAGGCAGATTTTTAGGGAGAAAACCATGCTGTTACACATTTTGTATTTGGTTGGCATTACTGCCGAAGCCATGACAGGGGCGCTCGCGGCCGGACGGCGGCGCATGGATACATTTGGCGTAATTATCATTGCGACCGCCACCGCAATTGGCGGAGGGTCAGTGCGCGATATTCTGCTGGGCCACTATCCGCTTGGCTGGGTCAAACACCCGGAGTATGTGATTATCGTCGCCACCGCCGCCGTGTTCACCACTATCGTTGCTCCCGTGATGCCTTACCTGCGTAAAGTCTTTCTGGTGCTCGATGCACTCGGACTGGTGGTTTTTTCTATCATTGGCGCACAGGTCGCGCTGGATATGGGACACGGCCCGATCATTGCCGTTGTCGCGGCTGTGACGACTGGCGTGTTTGGCGGCGTTTTGCGCGATATGTTCTGTAAACGCATCCCTCTGGTATTCCAGAAAGAGCTGTACGCCGGGGTTTCCTTTGCTTCCGCCGTGCTGTATATCGCGCTGCAACACTATGTTTCCAACCATGATGTGGTGATTATTTCCACCCTGGTATTCGGCTTTTTCGCTCGCTTGCTGGCGCTGCGTCTTAAACTGGGATTACCGGTTTTTTATTACAGCCACGAAGGTCACTAAGGCACAAAACCTGTGATCTGCTGGGCAGCCAGCCAGTTGCCCAGCATCTTGATTTGCGCATTATCCTTCCATTCCATAACCTGACTTGCACGACGCAGCCCTGTCCCCGGTAGTTGCTGCCAATACTGTTCGCTTCTCTGCAAAAGTTGCGCCCAGGAGCTGAAGTCGTTGGCATTAAGCGCCGTTTGGGTTAACGGTATTCCCATTGCCATCACCCAGCGAGTAAAAGGCTGCTGACGTGCCAGGTTAAACTGATGCCACAACTGCTCACCTTTACTCTTCGCGATCCCCGGCGTGTGCTGCAATTGCTCTGGAGTTAATGAAAGCCAGGAAAAAATATGCTCAAAGCGATGCGTCTGATGTAGCGAGCGCCAGCCAGATTCACCGATGCCCTCCAGCCCCAAAACCTGTTTTGATCCCAGCCAAACTAATCGCGATATGAATTGTTCCTGACAAACATCAGAAGCAAAGTAGCAGGTCAACGCGTTAAAACGGTTTTCTGGCGGCGTCGGTTTTGTGCGTTCAGCACCGCGCCAGACCACTTCATCAATGCGTGGAATACCCTGACCGGCAAGACTCACAAGGATTTGATCGCCAGGTGCAATGTCCCACTCCTGCCAACTTCTGACGGAACCAATGTTCACCCGCTGGACTTTTTTATCATCCAGCATGACAGGCGCGAGTGACGCCACCACCGAGATTTTTCCGCTCTTACCGACAGCAAACTGTATCGCGTTTACTTCAGTAACCTGGGCCACAGGCTGATATTTCCACGCTATCAGCCAGTCCGCCTGACCCGGTAGCCAATGACGGGATTCGGCTTCCTTAGCCGCTCGCACCACCACGCCATCGGTGACGAAGGGCAATTTCGCTTTCCACCACTCATTACGTGCTCGCTCAACCTCGTCTGCGCTTTTCACCGCAAGGGTATACTTCTGCGTCAAAGTAAAGCCCGCAGTAGCAAGCTGCTGTAATCGCTCGGCCATCAACTGTGGTCCATCCGGCCACGCCCAGATAAACACACCCAGTGAATGCAGCGTGTCGCTATTGTCCTGGCGCATCAAAATGCCAGCGACCTTTGAACGGGCATTCATTCCTCCCATTTGTTGTTGGATATGCCCCTCACGCTGGAGAAATATCTCACCCTGCAGGGTGCTGTTGGCCAAAGCTCCGCTAACAGATTGCGGTACAGAAGGAATCAAGCGTATTTTCTGCGTCCAGTCCTCACCTTTAAGCCCATTGCCACGACTGATCGCTTTAATCAGTTTTCCATCACGATAGACCAGTGTTACCGCAACGCCATCAACTTTTGGCTGTACCCAAAGATCGCTGTGCTCATGCATCCACAGACGTAGCGCATTTTTATCCGCTAACTTACGTACCCCCGTATGCGCAACCGGATGGATAACCGTGCCACTCAACGGCGGCGGCATAGCGTCACCCGTTGTCTCTTCGCCAAAACAGCGTTGCCACTGTGCAAGGCGGGCGCTTAACTGATCGTAAACCCCATCTTCCACATCACTTTTCCCTTTTTTCCAGTAATCATCGTCCCACTGTTTTACTTGCTGTTGTAGGCGGGAGATTTCTTCATGCGCTCTGGCTGGCGACCAGGCCGGACAGACCGCCTTCGCTGATGATTGCCAGCACAAAATACTCATTAACACTGCAATCCATACTTTCATCGTCACCTCCGCTGTAGTCAGGCGGGCAGATATACAACGAGATGAATGCAAAACCGAGTGGCAAAAACGGAGTCTACGAGGACGCTTCCAGAGAATCGTTCTTGTTGCAGTAAATGACCGGGAATTGCGGAAACAGGTACGCAAAACGCAACAACTTTGCGCAAAAAGTGTGAGCAAGGGCTACGTCACATGGCCGCGCCGTGTATAATAAGCCCGTATGTAGGCTTTATTTCGCTTAATCACATACGAAAGATACTCATGGCTCAAGGCACGCTTTATATTGTTTCTGCCCCCAGTGGCGCGGGTAAATCCAGCCTGATTCAGGCTTTATTAAAAACCCAACCGTTGTACGACACTCAGGTTTCTGTTTCACACACCACGCGCGCACCGCGTCCGGGTGAAGTCCATGGTGAACACTACTTCTTTGTTAATCATGATGAATTTAAAGAGATGATTAGCAGAGATGCATTCCTTGAGCACGCGGAAGTGTTCGGTAATTACTATGGCACTTCACGCGAGGCCATTGAGCAAGTACTGGCGAGCGGCGTGGATGTTTTTCTGGATATTGACTGGCAGGGCGCACAGCAAATTCGCCAGAAAATGCCGCATGCGCGGAGTATCTTTATTCTACCGCCGTCAAAAATTGAGTTAGACCGCCGTTTACGGGGTCGAGGTCAGGATAGCGAAGAGGTCATTGCAAAGCGAATGGCGCAAGCAGTTGCAGAAATGAGCCATTACGCCGAATATGATTATTTAATAGTGAATGATGATTTCGACACCGCTCTGGGTGATCTAAAGACTATCATTCGCGCCGAACGCTTGCGCATGAGCCGCCAAAAGCAGCGTCATGACGCTTTAATCAGCAAATTGTTGGCAGACTGAACCTTCTTTCAGTATCATGCCCAGTCATTTCTTCACCTGTGGAGCTTTTTAAGTATGGCACGCGTAACTGTTCAGGACGCTGTAGAGAAAATTGGTAACCGTTTTGACCTGGTACTGGTCGCCGCGCGTCGCGCTCGTCAGATGCAGGTAGGCGGAAAGGATCCGCTGGTACCGGAAGAAAACGATAAAACCACAGTAATCGCGTTGCGCGAAATCGAAGAAGGTCTGATCAACAACCAGATCCTCGACGTGCGCGAACGCCAGGAACAGCAAGAGCAGGAAGCCGCTGAATTACAAGCCGTTACCGCTATTGCTGAAGGTCGTCGTTAATCACAAAGCGGGTCGCCCTTGTATCTGTTTGAAAGCCTGAATCAACTGATTCAAAACTACCTGCCGGAAGACCAAATCAAACGTCTGCGGCAGGCGTATCTCGTTGCACGTGATGCTCACGAGGGGCAAACACGTTCAAGCGGTGAACCCTATATCACGCACCCGGTCGCGGTTGCCTGCATTCTGGCCGAGATGAAACTCGACTATGAAACGCTAATGGCAGCGCTGCTGCATGACGTGATTGAAGATACTCCCGCCACCTACCAGGACATGGAACAGCTTTTTGGTAAAAGCGTCGCCGAACTGGTAGAGGGGGTATCAAAGCTTGATAAGCTCAAGTTCCGCGATAAGAAAGAGGCGCAGGCCGAAAACTTTCGCAAGATGATTATGGCGATGGTGCAGGATATCCGCGTCATTCTCATCAAACTCGCAGACCGTACCCACAACATGCGCACGCTGGGCTCACTTCGCCCGGACAAACGTCGCCGCATCGCCCGTGAAACTCTCGAAATCTACAGCCCGCTGGCGCACCGTTTAGGTATCCACCACATTAAAACCGAACTCGAAGAGCTGGGTTTTGAAGCGCTGTATCCCAACCGTTATCGCGTAATCAAAGAAGTGGTGAAAGCCGCGCGCGGCAACCGTAAAGAGATGATCCAAAAAATCCTCTCGGAAATCGAAGGGCGTTTGCAGGAAGCGGGAATACCGTGCCGCGTCAGTGGTCGCGAAAAGCATCTTTATTCGATCTACTGCAAAATGGTGCTCAAAGAGCAGCGTTTTCACTCGATCATGGACATCTACGCCTTCCGCGTGATCGTCAATGATTCCGACACCTGTTATCGCGTGCTCGGCCAGATGCACAGCCTGTATAAGCCGCGTCCGGGTCGCGTAAAAGACTATATCGCCATTCCAAAAGCGAACGGCTATCAATCTTTGCACACCTCGATGATCGGCCCGCACGGTGTGCCGGTTGAGGTCCAGATCCGCACCGAAGATATGGATCAGATGGCGGAGATGGGTGTTGCCGCACACTGGGCTTATAAAGAGCACGGCGAAACCAGCACCACCGCACAAATCCGCGCCCAGCGCTGGATGCAAAGCCTGCTGGAGCTACAACAGAGCGCCGGTAGCTCGTTTGAATTTATCGAGAGCGTTAAATCCGATCTCTTCCCGGATGAGATTTACGTTTTCACACCGGAAGGGCGCATTGTCGAACTGCCTGCCGGTGCAACGCCCGTCGACTTCGCTTATGCGGTGCATACCGATATCGGTCATGCCTGCGTGGGCGCGCGCGTCGACCGTCAGCCTTACCCGTTGTCGCAGCCGCTCTCCAGCGGCCAGACCGTTGAAATCATTACCGCACCTGGCGCTCGCCCGAATGCCGCATGGCTGAACTTTGTCGTCAGCTCGAAAGCGCGCGCCAAAATTCGTCAGTTGCTGAAAAACCTCAAGCGTGATGATTCTGTAAGCCTGGGCCGCCGCCTGCTCAACCATGCGTTGGGTGGTAGCCGTAAGCTCAATGAAATCCCGCAGGAAAATATTCAGCGTGAACTGGACCGCATGAAGCTGGCTACGCTTGACGATCTGCTGGCGGAAATTGGTCTTGGCAACGCGATGAGCGTGGTGGTCGCGAAGAATCTGCAACATGGGGACGCTTCCATTCCACCGGCGACCCAAAGTCACGGACATCTGCCAATTAAAGGTGCCGATGGTGTGCTGATCACCTTTGCGAAATGCTGCCGCCCAATTCCTGGCGACCCGATTATCGCTCACGTCAGCCCCGGTAAAGGTCTGGTGATCCACCATGAATCCTGTCGTAACATCCGTGGCTACCAGAAAGAGCCAGAGAAATTTATGGCTGTGGAATGGGATAAAGAGACGGCGCAAGAGTTCATCACCGAAATCAAGGTGGAGATGTTCAATCATCAGGGCGCATTAGCTAACCTGACGGCAGCGATCAATACGACCAACTCCAATATTCAAAGTTTGAATACAGAAGAAAAGGATGGTCGCGTCTACAGCGCCTTTATTCGTCTGACCGCCCGTGACCGTGTGCATCTGGCGAATATCATGCGCAAAATCCGCGTGATGCCAGACGTGATTAAAGTCACCCGAAACCGAAATTAATGTTTTATGAACCCAACACGTTATGCACGTATCTGCGAAGTGCTCGCCAGGCGGCAGCCTGATCTGACCGTCTGCATGGAGCAGGTCCACAAACCCCATAACGTTTCTGCGATTATTCGTACTGCAGATGCCGTTGGCGTACATGAAGTTCACGCCGTCTGGCCTGGCAGCCGGATGCGCACTATGGCTTCGGCTGCGGCTGGCAGCAACAGTTGGGTACAGGTGAAAACGCACCGTACCATTGGCGATGCTGTCGCCCATCTGAAAGGCCAGGGCATGCAGATTCTGGCAACCCATCTTTCTGATAACGCTGTCGATTTCCGCGAAATTGATTACACCCGCCCGACCTGTATTTTGATGGGTCAGGAGAAAACGGGCATCACTCAGGAAGCACTAGCCCTGGCGGATCAGGACATCATCATTCCGATGATCGGCATGGTGCAGTCGCTGAATGTTTCTGTTGCCTCAGCCCTCATTCTTTACGAAGCCCAGCGCCAGCGGCAAAACGCAGGCATGTACCTGCGTGAAAACAGTATGTTGCCGGAAGCAGAGCAACAACGCCTGTTGTTTGAAGGCGGCTATCCGGTGCTGGCGAAAGTCGCGAAACGCAAAGGTCTGCCCTACCCTCATGTCAATCAGCAAGGCGAGATTGAAGCTGATGCCGACTGGTGGGCCACTATGCAGGCCGCAGGGTAAGCGCCATGAAAGGTCGCCTGTTAGATGCTGTCCCACTCAGTTCCCTAACGGGCGTTGGTGCAGCGCAAAGTAACAAGCTGGAGAAAATCAATCTGCATACCGTGCAGGATTTACTCTTACACCTTCCCCTGCGCTACGAAGATCGCACCCATCTCTACCCCATCGGTGAGCTACTGCCGGGCGTTTATGCCACGGTGGAAGGCGAAGTGCTGAACTGCAATATCTCCTTCGGCGGTCGGCGAATGATGACCTGCCAGATTAGCGACGGTTCCGGCATTCTCACCATGCGCTTTTTCAACTTCAACGCAGCAATGAAAAATAGCCTGGCGACGGGCCGCCGCGTGCTGGCCTATGGCGAAGCAAAGCGCGGCAAATATGGTGCGGAGATGATCCACCCGGAATACCGCGTGCAGGGCGATCTCAGTACGCCAGAGTTGCAGGAAACGCTCACGCCGGTTTACCCAACAACGGAAGGCGTAAAGCAGGCGACGCTTCGAAAACTGACCGATCAGGCGTTGGATCTGCTCGACACCTGCGCCATTGAAGAACTCCTGCCGCCGGAACTGTCACAAGGAATGATGACGTTACCGGAAGCGTTGCGCACTCTGCATCGCCCACCGCCAACGCTGCAACTTAGCGATCTGGAAACCGGGCAGCATCCGGCGCAACGTCGTCTGATTCTGGAAGAACTGCTGGCGCACAACCTTAGCATGCTGGCGTTACGCGCCGGAGCGCAACGTTTCCATGCCCAGCCGCTTAGCGCCAGTGACGCGCTGAAAAATAAACTCCTCGCCGCCTTACCGTTCAAGCCAACGGGCGCACAGGCACGCGTAGTGGCGGAGATTGAGCGCGATATGGCGCTGGATGTACCGATGATGCGCCTGGTACAAGGCGATGTAGGCTCCGGTAAAACGCTGGTTGCCGCCCTCGCCGCGCTGCGTGCGATTGCTCACGGTAAACAGGTGGCATTGATGGCGCCAACCGAGTTACTTGCCGAGCAGCACGCCAATAACTTCCGCAACTGGTTTGAACCGCTCGGTATCGAAGTGGGCTGGCTCGCCGGTAAGCAGAAAGGTAAAGCGCGACTGGCTCAGCAAGAAGCCATCGCCAGCGGTCAGGTGCAGATGATTGTTGGCACTCATGCCATTTTCCAGGAACAGGTGCAGTTTAACGGCCTGGCGCTGGTGATAATCGACGAACAGCATCGCTTTGGCGTGCATCAGCGTCTGGCATTGTGGGAGAAAGGCCAGCAACAGGGCTTCCATCCACATCAGTTGATCATGACCGCCACGCCGATCCCCCGCACGCTGGCAATGACCGCGTATGCCGATCTCGACACCTCGGTCATTGATGAACTGCCGCCAGGACGTACCCCAGTGACGACAGTGGCAATTCCTGATACGCGCCGTAACGATATTATCGACCGCGTGCGCCACGCCTGCATAACGGAAGGCCGTCAGGCGTACTGGGTTTGTACGTTGATTGAAGAATCGGAATTACTGGAAGCGCAGGCGGCGGAAGCCACGTGGGAAGAGTTGAAACTGGCGCTACCAGAGTTGAATGTCGGTCTGGTGCACGGGCGGATGAAACCTGCCGAGAAACAGGCGGTGATGGCATCGTTTAAACAAGGTGAGCTACACCTGCTGGTTGCCACAACCGTTATTGAAGTCGGCGTTGATGTGCCTAACGCCAGTCTGATGATTATCGAAAACCCGGAGCGTCTGGGTCTGGCGCAGTTACACCAGCTTCGCGGGCGTGTAGGTCGTGGCGCGGTGGCTTCTCACTGTGTCCTGCTCTACAAAACACCGCTCTCCAAAACGGCGCAAATCCGCCTGCAAGTGCTGCGTGACAGTAACGACGGTTTTGTGATTGCGCAGAAAGATTTGGAGATACGCGGACCGGGTGAACTGTTAGGCACACGTCAGACGGGTAATGCCGAATTTAAAGTGGCAGATTTACTGCGCGACCAGGCGATGATCCCGGAAGTTCAGCGCCTGGCGCGACATATTCACGAACGTTACCCACAGCAGGCAAAAGCCCTGATAGAACGCTGGATGCCAGAGACTGAACGTTACTCGAATGCGTAAAAGGCGGCGGTGAGAAGACCGCCGTTTCAGGTTGATCTACCTTCCTGCCGGATGCGGCGTGAACGCCTTATCCGCCCTACAAAAACCTACAAATTCAATAAATTGTGAATCAATACGCAGGCTTGATAAGCGAAGCGTATCAGGCATTTGTCTTTGTTGCGGCGGCACTTCTACCGCCGCTTCATCGGTTAACCCGCAAAAATCGGCAACATTAAATACAGCTTAATCACCAAGGCGTTAACGATATCGATAAAGAACGCACCGACCATCGGCACCACCAGGAAGGCCATATGTGAAGGGCCAAAGCGTTCAGTAATCGCCTGCATGTTGGCGATTGCCGTTGGTGTCGCGCCAAGACCAAAGCCACAGTGACCCGCAGCCAGCACCGCCGCATCGTAGTTTTTGCCCATCATGCGCCAGGTGACGAAGATGGCATACAACGCCATGAAGATGGTCTGTACCACCAGAATCGCCAGCATCGGCAGCGCCAGCGAAGCCAGTTCCCACAGCTTCAGGCCCATCAGAGCCATCGCCAGGAACAACGACAGGCTAACGTTACCCAGCACCGATACCGCACGTTCAAAGACGCGATAAAAGCCCATCATTGACAGACCGTTGCTCAGAATCACGCCTACAAACAGCACACAAACGAAGGTTGGTAATTCAAAAGCAGTGCCAGCCAAAAGTTGCGCAACGATTTTCCCTACCGTCAGACAGATAGCAATTAGCGCAATAGTTTCAATCAGCACCAGCGAGGTGATCATGCGCCCCACATCAGGCTTTTCGAACGCGGTCGGTACTTCCTGGTCATCCGGAATACCGTCCGGCGTGGTGGAGTGTTTCACCAGATAACGCGCCACTGGGCCACCAATCAGACCGCCCAACACCAGACCGAACGTCGCACAGGCCATCGCTACTTCAGTCGCGTTAGTAAAGCCGTAACGTTCAATGAACAATTTACTCCACGCCGCGCCAGTCCCATGACCGCCAGAAAGCGTAATAGACCCTGCTAACAGCCCCATCAGCGGATCAAGACCTAACAGACTGGCCATACCAATACCGATGGCGTTTTGCATCACCAACAGACCAACAACCACAATCAGGAAAATCCCCACCACACGGCCACCGGCACGTAAGCTGGCAATGTTGGCGTTCAAGCCGATGGTGGCAAAGAAAGCCAGCATCAACGGATCTCGCAGGGACATATCAAAGTTGACTTCCCAGCCCATACTTTTTTTCAGCACCAACAGCGCCAGCGCCACCAGCAGCCCTCCAGCAACCGGTTCAGGTATGGTGTATTTCTTCAAAAAGGAGACGGAATGGACCAACTTTCGCCCGAGCAGCAACGTTAGCGTTGCGGCAACAAGCGTTGCTAAAGTATCGAGATGAAACATAGTTACTCCTTTGTGTCCGCACCACTCTTTCATACTCGTCATACATCATCGCGCATTTGCAGTAAGGCGAAATATGACGAGTATCGAGTCATGCTTTCCTGGTTCGAATTCTCAGCTGAAAATAGAAAAATGGCATGGATTTTAAGCAGAAAAATACCAAAAGTTATATAAAAAAGTGCATTTATTGCATTTAAATATTTAGAAGAACGGTTAGCAAACGTTTGCTTTTGCCTTTCGGTCAGCTAAAATGCCCGCTTTGCTACCACGGGATTGTTTTCGATGTCTGTTTCCACCCTCGAGTCAGAAAATGCGCAACCGGTTGCGCAGGCTCAAAACAGCGAACTGATTTACCGTCTTGAAGATCGTCCGCCGCTTCCTCAAACCTTGTTTGCCGCCTGTCAGCACCTGCTGGCGATGTTTGTCGCGGTTATCACCCCTGCGCTTCTCATCTGCCAGGCGCTAGGTTTACCGGCACAGGACACACAACACATTATTAGTATGTCGCTGTTTGCCTCCGGTGTGGCATCGATCATTCAGATTAAAGCCTGGGGGCCGGTAGGTTCCGGGTTGTTGTCGATTCAGGGGACCAGTTTCAACTTCGTTGCCCCGCTGATTATGGGCGGCACGGCGCTGAAGACCGGTGGTGCTGATGTTCCCACCATGATGGCGGCACTGTTTGGTACCCTGATGTTGGCAAGTTGCACGGAGATGGTGATCTCCCGTGTTCTGCATCTGGCGCGCCGCATTATTACGCCGCTGGTTTCTGGCGTCGTGGTGATGATTATCGGCCTGTCGCTAATTCAGGTTGGGTTAACATCCATTGGTGGTGGCTATGCGGCGATGAGCGATAACACCTTTGGCGCACCGAAAAATCTGCTGCTGGCGGGCGTGGTCTTAGCCTTAATCATCCTGCTTAACCGCCAACGTAACCCTTACTTACGCGTGGCCTCGCTGGTGATTGCGATGGCGGCCGGATATGCGCTGGCGTGGTTTATGGGTATGTTGCCAGAAAGCAACGAACCGATGACGCAAGAACTGATTATGGTACCAACGCCGCTCTATTACGGTCTTGGTATTGAATGGAGCCTACTGCTGCCGCTGATGCTGGTCTTTATGATCACCTCACTGGAAACCATTGGCGATATCACCGCGACCTCTGACGTTTCCGAACAGCCGGTTTCCGGCCCGCTGTACATGAAACGTCTGAAAGGCGGCGTGCTGGCAAACGGCCTGAACTCGTTTGTCTCGGCAGTATTTAACACCTTCCCGAACTCCTGCTTCGGACAGAACAACGGTGTAATTCAGTTAACGGGTGTTGCCAGCCGTTATGTCGGTTTTGTGGTGGCGCTGATGTTGATCGTGCTGGGCCTGTTCCCGGCAGTGAGTGGTTTCGTGCAACACATCCCAGAGCCAGTTCTGGGCGGCGCTACGCTTGTGATGTTTGGCACCATCGCCGCATCCGGTGTACGCATCGTTTCCCGCGAGCCATTGAACCGTCGGGCAATTCTGATTATTGCACTGTCGCTGGCCGTCGGTCTGGGCGTTTCTCAGCAGCCGCTGATTTTGCAATTTGCCCCTGACTGGCTGAAAAACCTGCTCTCTTCAGGTATTGCCGCTGGCGGTATTACTGCCATTGTGCTGAACCTGATTTTCCCGCCGGAAAAACCGTAATTCACTTAGCGGCGGTAAGTTTCTTTACCGCCGCAGCGACTCTCTTTCACCATTCCCGCCTTGAGGAATGCGCGTAAATCGTGCATAACTCCCTTATGTGTATTTCGCGGGATGGAAGACTATGAAATTTATTGGGAAGCTGCTTCTCTACATTTTCGTCGCGCTACTCGTAGTGATAACTGGCCTCTATTTTCTTCTGCAAACCCGTTGGGGTGCGGAGCATATCAGCGCATGGATTTCCGAAAATAGCGACTACCATTTGGTCTTCGGGGCAATGGATCACCGCTTTTCCGCGCCGTCTCATATCATACTGGAGAACGTCACGTTTGGTCGTGATGGACAGCCCGCTACCCTGGTGGCAAAAAGTGTTGATATCGCCTTGAGTAGTCGGCAACTGACCGAACCGCGCCATGTCGATACCATTCTGCTGGAAAACGGGACGCTGAATCTCACCGACCAGACCGCCCCGCTACCGTTCAAAGCCGATCGCCTGCAACTGCGCGATATGGCATTTAATAGCCCAAATAGCGAGTGGAAATTAAGTGCTCAGCGGGTAAATGGCGGCGTCATTCCGTGGTCGCCAGAAGCCGGTAAAGTGTTGGGAACGAAAGCGCAGATTCAATTCAGTGCTGGCTCCCTGTCGCTCAATGATGTTCCTGCCACCAATGTGTTGGTTGAAGGCAGTATTGATAACGATCGCGTTACGCTGACCAATCTGGGTGCCGATATCGCGCGCGGTACATTAACCGGAAACGCGCAGCGTAACGCCGACGGTAGCTGGCAGGTGGAAAACCTGCGCATGGCGGATATCCGTCTGCAAAGCGAAAAATCGCTGACTGATTTCTTTGCGTCATTGCGCTCTGTGCCTTCGTTACAGATTGGTCGCCTGGAAGTGATAGATGCTCGCCTGCAAGGCCCGGACTGGGCGGTGACCGATCTCGATCTCAGCTTACGCAACATGACCTTCAGTAAAGATGACTGGCAGACACAGGAAGGAAAGCTGTCGATGAATGCCAGCGAGTTTATTTATGGTTCGCTGCATTTGTTTGACCCGATTATGAACGCAGAATTTTCCCCGCAGGGCGTGGCGCTGCGCCAGTTTACCAGCCGTTGGGAAGGTGGCATGGTGAGAACGTCAGGAAACTGGCAACGCGACGGGAAAACGCTGATCCTCGATGATGCGGCAATTGTCGGGCTGGAATATACCCTGCCAAAAAACTGGCAACAGTTATGGATGGAAACGACACCCGGCTGGTTAAACAGTCTGCAACTGAAGAGATTTAGCGCCAGCCGCAACCTGATCATTGATATCGACCCGGCCTTCCCGTGGCAACTCACCGCGCTCGATGGCTATGGCGCGAATCTGACACTGGTTGCCAATCACCAATGGGGCGTCTGGAGTGGCACAGCGAATCTGAATGCCGCCGCCGCGACGTTCAATCGTGTTGATGTTCGCCGTCCGTCGCTGGCACTGGCCGCCAACAGCAGCACGGTGAATATCAGCGAACTTAGCGCGTTTACCGAGAAAGGCATTCTGGAAGCCACAGCCAGTGTTTCACAAACGCCGCAGCGCCAGACTCATATCAGCCTGAACGGACGCGGTGTGCCGGTGAATATTTTGCAACCGTGGGGATGGCCTGAATTACCATTGACTGGCGACGGCAATATTCAGCTTACCGCCAGCGGCGATATTCAGGCCGATGCACCGCTAAAACCCACGGTTAACGGGCAACTCCATGCCGTGAACGTTGAAAAACAGCAAGTGACCCAAACCATGAATGCTGGCGTCGTTTCCAGTGGCGAAGTTACGTCAACGGAGCCAGTGCAGTAAAAATCAATCTCACCGGGTACGACACAGCCGTACCCGGCATTTTTTCAATAAATAACAAACAGTAGAGTATCCAATTACCATGTTCGTTCCCGCTCATTGCACGGCGTAAACCATCCTTAAGAATACGGACATTGCTATTTTTTGTTATCAACTTACGTTTCTTTTGTCTGGGAGCGCGGTTGTGCCAAAGCGTAACTTATGGATTTGCCGAGAGTTTCTGTGAAGAGGATCATGGCAAGGCGAAACGAAGCGGAAAAAAGTGTGATGGGGGATGTGATAAGGCGAGGAAGTAGCTATAATGCGCCCCGCCTCCATGTAGCAATCGAGGCGCGGAAGATCGTCGTCTCCGGTGAGGCGGCTGGACTTCAAATCCAGTTGGGGCCGCCAGCGGTCCCGGGCAGGTTCGACTCCTGTGATCTTCCGCCAAAATGCCTCTTCTGACGTTCACCAATCCCTTGTAATACCGTTTAAAGCAGATAATTTCTTCTGTTCATGATTCAACCTGCTTTACCGAAGTTGTTCTTAATATTTATTACAGCGGAAGCGACATGCCAGACAAACGCTTAACCCAGTCCCCGACAGGCGAATTTAACGAATCAACAGCAGGCAGGAGAGATCGTCCCCGGCATTGATCATGTCGATCGCTTCATTCATTCGCTGGTTTATCGTTGACGAATGCAAGGTTGACTCGGCAAGGCTCGCCACAATTTTCAGTACCGTTGCCTCATCCAGAGTTGCTTCCAGCGATGTCAGACTCAACAAATGCTTAATATAGAAATAGTCGAGAATTAAACGGTAAACCTGCCGCATGACCGTTGAGAAATCAGCATCCGGAAAATGGCAGTGGTAAATTTTGTAGGTCAGTAAATTGCGCAATACATGCGGGGCGCTAAGGATAGAATCCTGGCAAAGCTGCTGCCACTGTTTATTCAGGACAGCAAACTTGTCAGCCAGAACCTGCTTATCCGGGCTGTTTGCTACGTCTAAATACACCGCCATCTTACGATGCAAGTCAGTAATAATACGATCCCTGCTGCTCTTATTCGCGACAAGCGACCCCAATACCGTCAGCGCACGCACCTTCAATCCCACCGACTCCGTAGGCGTTGATTGACTCATCAGGCTAATACCTGCCGCCAGCTCGCTTAATAGCTCCTGATGGTACTGTTCAGCCTGCGCAAAATGGTTGTGCAAATCGAACTCAATGCGCTGCAGGTAAACCATAAACTGTGCCAGCGCCATCAGATTCTCTTCAACGTTCAACGATGGCGCCTGCAGGAGGTGCCAGGCAAAGAGATGCACAATCTGGTGGATCTGATTAACCGGCTGGCTGGCGGTGAAGGTGTTTTTCGCCTTCGCCAACAGATCATCCTGTTCGTGCACTAACATGCTGTCGGCATCAAACAATACCAGTCGGGCTACTTCTGGACATGAGAGCACCATCGAATGGCGAGTTGTATCCGCGTAGTGTTTTTTGCTACGTGGATAAGTAGAACAGGTTTCTGAAAGTGCTTTTTCTCCCAGATCGCGATGGACCAGGCAGAGTTTATTTTCATCGAGAAACGGACACTGACCCTGCGCGTCCAGTTTGATTATCGAATAGCGGCTTTTACCATTTCGCACCCGAAATAAATTCTCTTTCGCCAACTGGGCAATTTTCGGGTGTTGTTCGTTGAGGTAAGTATGATGGGTTTTCTTGTCGATGTGTATCTTCCATCCCTGACAGCAGGAAATCAGGCAATTGGGGCCGACGCAGGCAAACTTCTTCACAAACTCGGGGGTTACTACTTTATGGATTTGCATAACATTCTTCGCGTTTAAAAAGCGAACAGTAGCACGCTGTCAGAACAAAATGATAACGTCATAACCTGACGGTTTAACAAGTATTTCACTCGTTTCATAAATGCTCGCCCCATCAAATGAATGGTTTACCTGAAGGGGTCATTCTCACCATTTTTGCTATCATGCCTGCATACATAAACGACAAAACAGTATGCAGAGGGAAAAATGGGTTCCACCAGAAAGGGGATGATGAACGTTCTGATTGCCGCCGTATTATGGGGAAGTTCAGGCGTTTGCGCGCAATACATCATGGAACAAAGTCAGATGTCATCGCAGTTTCTGACCATGACGCGACTGATATTTGCCGGATTTATTCTGCTGACGCTCTCTTTTGTCCACGGCGATAAAGTCTTCTCAATCATTAAGAATCATAAAGATGCCATCAGCCTGCTTATTTTTTCCATTGTTGGCGCCCTGACCGTCCAGCTAACTTTCTTACTGACGATTGAAAAATCCAATGCAGCTACAGCAACGGTGCTGCAATTTTTATCACCAACGATTATCGTGGCCTGGTTCTCACTGGTACGAAAATCGCGCCCCGGTATTCTGGTATTTACCGCGATTTTGACCTCCCTGATAGGCACATTTTTGCTGGTCACCCACGGTAATCCAACATCGTTGTCGATCTCTCCTGCTGCGCTGTTCTGGGGAGTTGCTTCAGCCTTTGCTGCCGCATTCTATACGACATACCCCTCAACGCTCATTGCCCGTTACGGCACGCTGCCCGTCGTCGGCTGGAGTATGCTCATTGGTGGGATGGTCCTGCTGCCCTTTTATGCCGGGCAAGGAACAAATTTCGTGGTTAATGGCAGCCTGATCCTGGCTTTTTTCTATCTGGTGGTAATTGGAACTTCGCTGACCTTTAGTCTGTATCTGAAAGGTGCACAGTTAATTGGCGGGCCGAAAGCCAGTATTTTGAGTTGCGCAGAACCATTAAGTAGCGCGCTGCTCTCTTTGCTGTTGCTGGGGATCACCTTCACATTACCAGATTGGCTGGGAACGCTACTGATTCTGTCATCGGTGATTTTGATTTCAATGGATTCCCGCCGCCGCGCCAGAAAAATGTAATCGTCCGGCGCGGTACGGTTGATCATTACCAGCCAGGCACCGCGCCACCGTTAAAGAGGGTTTCTGCCGCTTTAGCAACTTCTGGTGACTGATAAGATTGCAGAAACTCCTTCACGTTTTCTGCATCCTTATTATCTTCCCGCGCCACCAGAATGTTCACATATGGTGAATTTTTATCTTCAATAAATACGCTGTCGTTAACCGGAGAAAGTCCTGTTTGCTGGATGTAAGTGGTGCTGATAATCGCTACATCCACTTTCGGGTCGTCCAGTACACGTGGCAACTGTGCCCCTTCCAGCTCCATTATCTGCAAATGGCGTGGATTCTCAGTAATATCCAACGCCGTTGGCAGTAAACCTTTCCCCTCTTTTAAGGTAATAAGTTTCTCTTTTTGCAACAGTAACAGCGCACGCCCCAGATTGGTCGGATCATTCGGAATCGCTACAGTCGCTCCTTCTTTTAGCTGATCGACTGTTTTAATTTTTTTCGAATAGCCAGCCATGGGGAAGACAAAGGTATTTCCTACCGCCACCAGTTTGTAACCGTGCGCCTGATTATCCTGTTCAAGGAAAGGACGATGCTGGAAGACATTGGCATCCAGTTCACCCTGATTAGTTGCATCGTTCGGCAACAACGAACCACTAAATCCAACCAATTCAACTTCAAGACCATACTTCTCTTTGGCCACTTTTTTAGCGACTTCTGCCACATCCTGTTCGGCACCGTTAATGACGCCAACTTTAATGTGTTTTGCATCGCTGTTTTGCTGGTCGCAGCCTGCCAGCAGGATCCCCGCCAGAAATAATGCTGCCCCTGTCCGTAGATGATGTGTTGTCAGTTTCATTTTTTTATCCTTTTATTAATGATTACCTGACTATAGCGGTAAGGTCGCTGCGGTTTAAAAAACGAAACGCTATCGATAAGAATAAAAAGGAATAAAAGTGGAATATAAGGTCTGGCACTTCTTACTGACCACGCAAGCGCGTTTCGTACAGCATGATGAGAGCGATGAAAGCAAACTACACTTATGCTTCATTCGATACACATTTGTAAAAGGTTGAATCCATGAAACCAACGACGCTACTGCTTATTTTCACTTTTTTCGCTATGCCAGGCATCGTATACGCCGAGTCGCCTTTTAGCTCACTGCAGTCCGCAAAAGAGAAAAATACGGTATTAGAGGATTTGCGGAAAATTTGCACCCCGAAGGCATCGTTGTCAGATGAAGCGTGGGAAAAGTTAATGTTGTCAGATGAAAACAATAAACAACACATACGCGAGGCCATCGTGGCGATGGAACGTAATAATCAGAGCAATTATTGGGAAGCGTTGGGTAAGGTAGAATGCCCGGATATGTAAGTACGGCAACAACCACTGACCAACGCTTCTTTACCTGATATCAGGATTTCTTCATTTTCACCTTTGCCGTAACCAACAATGCAGTCAGTAACATCAATGTGCCGGACAACATCAGCGGCGAAGTCAGACCAATGTTATCCAACGCATAACCGCCGATTGCCGCACCGCAGGTATTGGCAAGCTGAATAACGGCCACCTGAATAGACCCAGCCTTTTCTGCCTGATCGGCCAATGAGCGAGTGATCCACGTTGACCAGCCAACGGGAATTAAAGCAAAGGTCAGCCCCCAGATAATCGCCACACCGGTAGCAACAATTTTATCGCTTCCCCACAGCGTCAGTACCAGCGCGCTCAGGGCGAGCACAAACGGTGCGCCCGCTAAGGCCAGTTTCACCGAACGTTTGAGAATAAACGACGAAAGCGATGTACCAACAAAACTGGCGATACCAAAACTCAACAGCACCAGCGTTAAGCCATCAACGCCGAATCCCGCCAGATTCATATACACTGGGCGAATATAAGTGAAAAAAGCAAACTGTCCGGCGAAGGACATAAAGATGGCGATCATCCCGGCCATCACCCCCGGACGCTGCAACAGGCGAAAGGTATTTTGTTTCTGATGTGACGGTTCGCCAGGCAGCGAAGGCAATGATTTGATAATCCAGATAATACACAGCACGCCCATCACCGCCGCCGCATTAAAGACATTGCGCCAACCGATAAGCTCGCCTAAAAAACTGCCCAATGGCGCGGCAATTACCAGCGCAATGGACACCGCGCCGAAGATCACCGACAGCGCCTTCGGCACTGAACGAGGCGGTACCAGGCGCATGGTCAACGACGCCGACATCGCCCAGAATCCACCCAGTGCCAGCCCCAGACAGGCGCGACCGATTAACAGTAGACTGAATGAGTTGGCAAAGGAAACCAGTAAGCAGGAGAGCGTCAGCAAAACGGCGAACAGAATGACAACGTAGCGGCGGTCAGTGGCCTGAATGGTCTGGGTAATAAACAAACTGGCAAACATCGCCACAAAAGCGGTTACGGTCACCGATTGCCCGGCAACCCCTTCCGAAATGCCTAAATCGTGCGCCATCGGCGTCAACAAACTGACGGGCAAAAACTCAACGATAATCAGACAGGCGACGCAAAACGCCACCGAGAAAACGGCTGACCAGTTCGGTCGGGTAATGGCGTCCGCGCCGCGGTTTTCTGCAATAAATTCACTCATGGTGTTACCCGTGGCATGTTTCAGGGGAAAAGCCGACCAGTCTACATTGAAATGTGTGATGCATTTAACGTTTTTGCAACTTTTACGATGTTGTGGGAAAAATTCGAGGCTGCTCGAGGAAATAAAAATCATATGGCAAGGTGATATGTATTGACGCGATTTCGTTGGAAACAAGGGATAAAGTATCGCACTTAGTGATATGCTTTAATAACAGGACATCAACGATATGCGTGTGTTTAAAACCAAATGGTTTGCAAGGGAAGCCAAGTCTCATGCAATAACAGATGAAGAGTTATGCCGGGCCATTTTAGAAACAGATCAGGGTAAAGCTGATGCGCTTGGTGGTGGCGTTTTTAAAAAGCGCCTTCACCAAAATCGTGAGCGTGCAATTATTCTGGCGAAAGGGGGTAGCAATTGGTTTTACACGTTTTTATATGCAAAACAGGATATGTCGAACATCAATAGTCAGGAACTGTCTGGATTTCGTGAACTCGCAAAGCATTATGCCTTCCTGACGAAAGCCCAACTGACAGCAATGATTAACAGTAAAGAACTGACAGAGATCTGCTATGACTGCAAAAACTAAATTCAAAAGCCCTGCATTTGAGGCCATTCACAGCGCGGCTGCTGGATTGTCCAGCGTTGATGCCATTTCTGCCGAAACAATGCGTACTTTTGACAAAGCCTGCCTGTCCAGCGTGCCAGACTTACAACCTGTTGAGATAAAAGCACTACGGGAAAAATTAAAAGTGAGTCAACCCGTCTTCGCTCACTATCTCAATACCAGCGTTTCAACTGTACAAAAATGGGAAAGTGGCGCTAAACGCCCCAGCGGTATGTCATTAAAACTACTTAGTATTGTGCAAAAACACGGGCTAGAGGTGCTGTTGTAAATAGAACGTAGAGAATGCGTCCGTCTACTGTCAGATCCGATAGCGGATGCGGCGTGAACGCCTTATCCGTACTCGGTCTGTAGGCCTGATAAGACGCGCCAGCGTCGCATCAGGCAAAGCGGTTTTAATGCAGCCAGTAAACGCCCTCAGCAGGCTGGAAAAACGCGTTGTAGCGCATCTGGAATGCATTAATCTCCTGCATTTCAGGCTCTATTTCGCGCAGAAAACCCAGCGCCAGCCTGACCTGAGCATCGGTAATCGGCGCGGCAAGGCGGGCTTTTTGTAAAATCCGATGCCATTGCAGCAGGTTCTGCTCGCTACCATCGACAATGACAACCTGCCAGATAAGCAACACCTGCGCGGCATTTTGCAGGTGCGACTCATCCGGGCGATGCAGATAACGTAAAAATTCGTCACCGGCTGACTTTCCCATTTGATCGACCATTGACTCAACGGGTACAACATCAATATTCAGCCGATCGCTGAGGCGGCGAATCGCTTTTCTGGCCCCGGATGTCAGCACCCGAAAACCAACCACAAACACCACCACCAGCGTAGCGAGCATTATCCAGATCATGAGTTCTCCTGCGTAACCGGCACTCATGATATCTGGAAACGCTTATCAGATACTAATCCACCAGGATGATTTTCAGCGCAAACAATGCCGCTACAACCACCACACACAGATTCAGATCGCGCCAGCGACCCGTACACACTTTCATGATGCAGTACGACATAAAGCCGAGCGCAATCCCTTCAGTGATCGAGAAAGTAAAGGGCATCATCACCGTGGTGATAAATGCAGGTACCGATTCGGTAAAATCATCCCAGTTAACGCGCGCCAGACTTGAGGTCATCAACACGCCAACAAAGATTAACGCCCCGGCGGTGGCGTAAGGTGGAACCATCGCCACCAGCGGTGAGAAGAACATAACCAGCAGGAACATAACGCCAACAACAACCGCAGTCAGCCCCGTGCGACCGCCGACCGCCACGCCAGAAGTACTTTCAATATAGGCGGTAACAGAGGAAGTTCCGATAAACGCGCCAGCCACCGAACTCACGCTATCAACATATAGCGCCTTATTCATGTTAGGGAATTTACCGTTACTATCTATTAAGCCAGCTTTATCAGTTACACCAATTAATGTTCCTGATGAATCAAATAGGTTGATCAACATAAAGGAGAAAATGATACCGGCAAGCTCAAGCGATAATGCCCCGCTCAAATCAACCTCGCCAATAACACCGCTAATATCAGGTGGAATAGAATAGATTCCGCTGAAATGAACATCTCCGAAAAATAATCCACAACAGGAAGTAACGACGATAGAAACCAACACCGCCGCATGAAAATTACGCGATGACAACACGGTTATAATAAAAAACCCTAAAATACCTAACAACACGCCGTGGGAACTTAAATCACCAATCATCACCAGCGTGTCTTTATTGGCGACAATAACACCGGTATTTTTTAATCCCATTAAGGCAATAAATAGCCCGATACCACTGGTGATACCAATACGTAAACTTAACGGAATGTTAGAGATCATCCAGTAACGGATACGAAAAAGAGTCAGCAAAAATAGCCCTATTGCCCCCCAGAATATCGCCCCCATTCCGGTCTGCCAGGAGATGCCCATCGCCCCTACAACCACGAACGCAAAGAAGGCGTTCAGCCCCATTGCCGGCGCCAGCGCCACGGGCAAGTTAGCAAATATCCCCATCGCAATACTACCGATGCCGGCAATCAAACAAGTGGTGACAAACACCACTTTCGGGTCCATTTGTGCCGCACCGAGTATTTGTGGGTTAACAAAAACGATGTACACCATAGTTAAAAAAGTGGTCATCCCCGCAATCAATTCTGTGCGGACGGTAGTCCCATGTTGTGGCAGTTTAAATAATCGAGAAAGCGTCCCTGATTCATTACTCACGTAATCGGTATTATCATTATTCATTTTCTTGTCCATTGGAGGAGATTTAATCCTTTGCTTTTGTAAAACAAATGACAACAACGGTTCAGTGATAATTATCACATTTCAATTGCACATTAATGGATATTCTTTAATAATCACGCGATGTTTCTTTATGATAAATAATAATCAAATTGATAAAATCAAAATGAGAAAAATATGAATAATCCTATTAACCATAAATTTCATCACATTAGTCGAGCTGAATACCAGGATTTGCTGGCTGTTTCCCGTGGCGACGCTGTTGCCGATTATATTATTGATAATGTCGTTATTCTGGATCTGATCAATGGCGGAGAAATTCCCGGCCCGATTGTGATTAAAGGACGTTACATTGCCGGTGTTGGCGAAGAATATGCCGACGCTCAGGCTTTGCGGCGGATTGATGCCCGCGGCGCAACGGCGGTGCCGGGGTTTATTGATGCTCACCTGCATATTGAGTCCAGCATGATGACGCCGGTCACTTTTGAAACAGCTACCCTGCCACGCGGCCTCACAACTGTAATTTGCGACCCTCATGAAATCGTCAACGTGATGGGCGAAGCTGGATTTGCCTGGTTTGCCCGCTGTGCCGAACAGGCAAAGCAAAACCAGTATTTGCAAGTCAGCTCTTGCGTACCCGCTCTGGAAGGCTGCGATGTTAATGGTGCCAGTTTTACGCTCGAACAGATGCTCGCCTGGCGCGACCATCCGCAGGTTACTGGTCTGGCCGAAATGATGGACTACCCTGGCGTAATTAGTGGACAAAATGCGCTGCTCGATAAACTGGACGCCTTTCGCCATCTGACTCTGGATGGTCACTGCCCCGGTCTAAGCGGTAAAGAACTTAACGCCTATATTGCCGCGGGTATTGAAAACTGCCACGAAAGTTATCAGCTGGAAGAAGGACGCCGAAAATTACAACTCGGCATGTCGTTGATGATCCGCGAAGGGTCCGCTGCCCGCAATCTCAACGCGCTGGCTCCGTTGATCAACGAATTTAACAGCCCACAATGCATGCTTTGTACTGATGACCGTAACCCGTGGGAAATCGCTCACGAAGGGCATATCGACGCCTTAATTCGCCGCCTGATTGAACAACACAATGTGCCGTTGCATGTGGCATATCGCGTAGCCAGCTGGTCGACGGCGCGCCATTTTGGTCTGAATCATCTCGGTTTACTGGCTCCCGGCAAGCAGGCCGACATTGTCCTGTTAAGTGACGCCCGTAAAGTCACTGTGCAACAGGTACTGGTGAAAGGCGAACCGATTGACGCACAAACCTTGCAGGCAGAAGAGTCGGCGAGACTGGCACAATCCGCCCCGCCATATGGCAATACCATTGCCCGCCAGCCAGTTTCCGCCAGCGACTTTGCCCTGCAATTTACCCCCGGAAAACGCTATCGCGTCATTGATGTCATCCATAACGAACTGATCACGCACTCCCGCTCCAGCGTCTACAGCGAAAATGGTTTTGATCGCGATGATGTGTGCTTTATTGCCGTACTTGAGCGTTACGGGCAACGTCTGGCTCCGGCCTGTGGTTTGCTCGGCGGCTTTGGCCTGAATGAAGGCGCGCTGGCGGCGACAGTCAGCCATGACAGCCATAATATTGTGGTGATCGGTCGTAGCGCAGAAGAGATGGCGCTGGCGGCCAACCAGGTGATTCAGGATGGCGGCGGGCTGTGCGTGGTCCGTAACGGCCAGGTACAGAGTCATCTGCCGTTGCCCATTGCCGGGCTGATGAGCACCGACACGGCGCAGTCACTGGCGGAGCAAATTGACGCGTTAAAAGTCGCCGCCCGTGAATGTGGCCCATTACCGGATGAACCGTTTATTCAGATGGCGTTTCTTTCCCTGCCGGTGATCCCCGCATTGAAACTGACCAGTCAGGGGCTGTTTGATGGCGAGAAGTTTGCCTTCACCACACTGGAAGTCACGGAATAATAAAAAAAAGCCCGGCGTCATGCCGGGCAAAAGTCACCAGTTACGTTTATGCCACTGTCAACTGCTGAATTTTTTTCTCGCGGCGGATTTTTCGTTCTTCCATCACCGCGACTATCGCCATCAGGCAGATACAGCCAATAGCGGCGATATCCAGTGCAGCGAAGGTGCCTGCCCAGCCGGTGAGGCCGAACACTGGCGTACCATCGGCAATCATTCCCAGACCTAATTTGGCAAAGCTGTCACCAATCAGGTAGGCGAAAGTGCCTTTAATCCCATCGGCAGCGCCGATCGCTTTTTTCGGTACGAAGCCAACAGCCGCTACGCCAATCAACAGTTGCGGACCAAATACCAGGAAACCTAATGCAAAAAGAGAAGCCAGATAGATATATTGGTTGCTGGCGTGTTGATACACACCCAGCGTGGCGATAATCAGCGCGAGTGCAATACACGCCACCAGGCCACGGCGCCCGTTCGCCAGGTCAGAGAGCCAGCCCCACAGCAGCGTGCCAACCAGAGCACCGGCTTCAAACAGCGTAAAGCCCTGAATCGCCACCGATTTAGAGAGTTTCAACTCCTGAAAAGCATACACGGTTGACCACTGGTCGATACCAATGCGTACCACGTACAGGAAGATGTTGGCGAAGCACAGCAGCCAGATCACTTTGTTTTTCAAAACATATTCGACAAAGATCTGCCACTTGGTCATATCGGTGGATTCCGTCTCTTTGTCCTCTTCGCTGATCTCTTCACCGAATAGTTCTTCAGCTTTGCCAAGACCATACGCTTCAGGGGAGTCGCTGCCGTAACGCAGACCGATAAAACCGACAATCAACGCGATAATCGACGGGAAGATAAACATGCCGATCACGTGACCGTCGAACAGGTAATTTGCGCCGAATAGCGCCACACCCGCCGCCCCCGCGCCGCCGAGGTTGTGGGAAATGTTCCAGAAACCGAGGAAGGTCCCGCGCTTACGACGCGGCGTCCATTTGGTAATCGTGGAGTAACTGCATGAACCGCCGGTGCTCTGGAAAAAACCGCTTAAGGCGTAGAAGGCAATCATCAGGAACAGGCTAACCGAGCCGCTGCCCATGCTGGCGCTGAAGCCCAGCATACAAATAGCAGACAGGATCAGCATGAACGGCAGGAATTGTTTGGTATTTTTGCCGTCGGCGTAGTAGGAAACCAGCGTTTTACCCACGCCGTAAGTGATGGAGAAACCCAGGCCGATCATCCCCAGCTGCGTCATGCTCAACCCGTAGGTCGAGATCATGTCGTTCTGTGCGATGTTGAAGTTCTTGCGAATCAGGTACATCGTCAGGTAGCCAATAAAGACCACCAGATAGGATTGCATGAACGGTTTGAACCACATTTTACGCCGCACTTCGAGCGGAAGATCCAGGGTCGGCTTGCGAACCTGGTTTAAGAAAGCCAGCATGGGTTACTCCTGATTTCCCTTCATACTTCAGGCCACAGGTGCCTTAGCTGCTCGCGTTCCTGCAACTTGAATTATTTTGGGAAAGAATTAACGAATGATGGCATTGTAAAAACCTGCAGCAAATCAGGCTTGAGATAGCGTCCAGGCAAAACCAGGAAAATTTCTTAGTTTTGCCGGATATGAGGTAGAAAAGTGAGATGCATCACGCTTCGCGTGGTGCCTGGGCGTTCAAAAAGGGCAGTAACAACAGTGCCGAAACCCCAGCAGCAATGGCGATAACCACGAAAAAACCACTCCAGTGCCAGGTATCCAGCACTTTCGCCAGCGGCCAACCGGCAAGCGACGCCCCCAGATAAGCAAACAAGCCGACAAACCCCGTCGCCGCACCTGCCGCCTCTTTGTGAGAACACTCTGCCGCCGCCATACCAATTAACATCTGCGGGCCAAAGACAAAAAAACCAATGGTGAAGAAGCAGGTTGCCTGCATCACGTAGCTGGCAAATGGCATCAACCACAGCGAGCCAACGGAGAGCAAAATCCCCGCAGCAAAAATCAAATTCATCGGCCCGCGGTTGCCGTTAAACAGTTTGTCCGAGCCCCAACCGGCTACCAGCGCACCGATAAACCCGCCCAGTTCAAACATCGTTACTGCCGTATTCGCCGTGACCAGATCGACGCCCAGCGTCTCGGACATATACAAATTGCCCCAGTCGTTGATTGCCGCACGAACCACATAGACCAGCACATAACAGAACGAAAGCAGCCAGATATACGGATTCAACAACACATATTTGGTGAGGATCTCTTTACGCGTCAGCCCCGCCCCTTCTTGTTGTTGGGCGATTTCCAGCGCATCGTGCCGCCATTCACCAACCGCCGGTAAACCTAACGCCTGCGGGCGATCGCGCAGCCGCCAACAAAGAAAAATCCCCACGACTATCGCCATACAACCGGCAATCATCATCCCGGCACGCCAGCCGTAATGCAGAGCGCTCGCTGCCATCACAATGGGAATGAGCGCACCGCCGACGTTATGCGCCGTATTCCATAGCGCCCACCAACCGCCGCGCTCGGTACGAGAATACCAGGCAGTCAACAGACGCGCACAAACCGGCGAACCCCAGCCCTGGAAAAAGGCGTTCAGCACCCACAGCACGGCAAACGCCCACAACGAGGTGGAGAAGCCAAACAGAATGTTGATGATGCCAGTGGCGATAAGCCCAATCCCCATAAAATAGCGGGCATTAGAGCGGTCACTGACAATGCCGGAGACAAATTTCGATACGCCGTAGGTAATGTAAAACAGCGTTGCTAACAGGCCGATGTCGCTACGACTGAGCACGCCGTTGGCAAGGATTTCTGGTACGGCGGCGTTAAAACTTTTACGCGTGAAGTAAAACAGCGCATAGCCCAGCCAGATGGTCAGCAAAATATGCCGACGCCAGTAGCGGTAGCGAGCATCAATTTCACTTTTATCGCTGATCAGCGGTGCGTCGGCAGGTGCTTTCAGAAACGGCAACATCAACAAGCCTTAAACATAACGTTGAGGTAGAGAAACGCTGACACGCGTGCCGTGCAGGCAGGAAATGGTCAATGTGCCGCCCAGCGCCGTTACGCGCTCGCGCATTCCGGTCAAGCCAAAACCTTGCTGCCCGGACCCTGGCGGTAGACCACTACCATCGTCTTCAATCACCAGCATTAAACGCTCATCCTGCTGCCAGCCTTGCAGGATAACCGCACTGGCATCTGCATGTTTCACAATGTTGTTCAGCCCCTCCTGGCAGATACGAAATAGGGTTACGCGCTGGTTTTCACTTAGCGCTGATTCATCTATCCGCCATTCGAGATGACTGACAATGCCGCGCCCTTCCAGCTCCATTTCCCGCATCAATGAACGGATGGCCTGCTCCAGGGTCAGATCATCCAACTGGCGCGGACGTAACCGCCCTAACAAGCGGCGAACCGCGTCGTAAACGCCCAGCGACAGTTGTTCGATGAGCTGTCCGCTCTGTTTCACACTGGCGTTATCCGCCGCCAGCCGCTGGACAATGCCAGCCTGAGTACGAATGGCAGTGATGGTCTGGCCGATATCATCGTGCAGTTCACGCGCTACGTCGCGACGCACACTCTCTTCGGTTTCAAGCAACCGCTCGGCAAGATGTTGATTACGCGCCAGTTCCTTTTGCAGCGACTGGTTAAGTTCACGCAACCGCTGGATACCTGCGCCCAGTAACAGGCCAGTGAGGCTTTGCACCAGCAGCGAAAGCAATAAATCGACCGGATGATCGCGCCAGGTCTGACTGGCGATCAGCGCGATGGCGTTCATCAGCGTCGCAATCAGCGCCCCTTGCCAGCCATAATGCCAGGCCAGGGCGATAATCGGCAGCGCCAGACAAAACGGGGTAAAGCGCGAGAGTTCGTTCGGCAGCCCCAGTTGCAACCACAGGCTGATAACAAACAACAGCAAATACCAGACCAGATGCCGCCCACGCCAGTTGATCGGCTGGGAAACCAGCGATGGCCCCAGCGGCAGCCAGGTGTTATTCGCCAGATAGTGCCAGAACACCAGGCAAATGGGGGCCAGCGTCAGGCCGCCGGTTAAGGTCATCAGTAGGGCGTTCCAGGGCTCGTTTCCGTACCCATGCCAAAGCCAGGGTGATGACTGTAATAACGCCGCCGCCGTCAGTGCCGCGCCCTGTAACAGCAACGTGCGCCAGTCGCGCTGGTGGCGATAACGGGAAATCAACGCCACAGGAAGTAACGTCAGCAAACTACCGATCATCAATAACGGATCATGCGTTAACCCAACCGCCTGCGTCAGCCAGTAAATCAGCAGCCATTCTGCGCCCATCAGCACCAGCCAGTATCTGCGCGGGCATTGCAACATCAGCCCCAGTCGCAGACCGAACGGAAACAGCAATACCGCCAGATCCGGTCGTACAACCAGGTGCAGGCTGATACTCCACAGGCAAAACCATGCGGCAGAGAAGATAAAAAAGCAGGAAACTACAGTATTCAAGCGGGAGAAAAATGTCTTCATCACCAGCCATCAAACATGCGCCGCGCCAGTTCAACGTCGTTGCTGACGCCCAGTTTTTCCATCAGATTGGCACGATGTACATGCACAGTTTTTGGCGACAACCCCAGTTCGGCGGCAATCTCTTTCACCGCCATCCCTTGCGCCAGTTTTTCTGCCACCTGGCGTTCGCGTTTGGTTAGCGGGTCCTGACGGCCCGATGCCAGTTTAATCGCGATATCCGGCGTCAGATAACAGCCGCCAGTTGCAACCGTATGCACGGCAGCGATCAGCTCGTCCGGGCTACAGCGTTTAGAGAGAAAGCCGCGCGCCCCCGCGTTAAGCGCCTGTTCAATCAGCGCCGGACTGTCGTGAACGGAGAGCATAATTGTCGCCATACCTTTCGGTAGCTGGCTTAGCAGCTCCAGACCGGAGATATCGGGCATGGAGATATCGCAAATACACACCTGCACACCGCGCCCAGGTAAGCCAGTCAGCGCCTCACGCCCGGAACCAAACTCGGCAACTACCTGCAAATCAGGTTCCAGCCCCAGCAGCTGCGCAAAGCCGGAGCGGACGATAAGGTGATCGTCTATAAGAGCAACGGTTATCATGGTCTTGTCCTGGCGGGTAAAAAAACGCGCTTACCTTAACGATAAGCGCGCCACTGTTCAAGCCTTGAGCGGTTACTGAAAAAATACGGCTATCTTGTTAAACATTGTCGGGTCAGACTGATTACGCTGCACTTTCACCACATCCTCCAGTTTGTCTATCTGGCTTATCATTTGTTCCAGTCGCTGATCGTCATTGACCAGTAGCCAGATGTGGCTTTTGTCGCTGTTCTGAATCGGCAGACAAAGAATGCCTTCGACGTTAAAAGCACGACGGGCAAAAAGCCCACAAACGTGGGTCATTACACCGGGATGGTTGCGAACGGTGAGTTCCAGAATCACGTTGTCATGAGTTGTGTTTTGCATGGCTTATTCCCCCACCATTTCAGTATTTGCCGCGCCTGGCGGCACCATTGGGTACACTTTTTCTTCAGCATCAATGCGTACGTGGATCAGCGCCGGACCAGGGCGATTGATAATTTCCTGTAATGCCGCCTGCGGATCGGTTTCATTATTCAAATCACAGGTTTCGAGGCCGAACCCGGCAGCGATTTGCATAAAATTGATTTTTCCCGGATAGGTGGCCGCAAAAACACCCTGCTTGTAGAACAGACTCTGTTGCTGATGCACCAGCCCCAGTGCTTCGTTATTCATCAGGATGATTTTGACATCCAGCTGGTTTTCACTGGCGGTCGCCATCTCCTGAATATTCATCATCAGGCTGCCGTCGCCGGAGAAACACAACACTTTGCGATCCGGGTTAGCCAGCGCCGCACCTATCGCTGCGGGTAAACCGAAGCCCATCGTTCCCAGCCCACCAGAAGTCAGCCACTGACGTGGTCGATTGAGCGGATAAGCCTGCGCCGTCCACATCTGATGCTGACCCACGTCGGTGGTGATAATCGCGTTATCATCGACACAGGCGGCAACGGCGTTAATCAGCCCGTAATGTGTTAATGGATCGCACGCTTTCGGGATAGGACACGGGAACTCGCGCTGTAAATCCGCCACCAGTTGGTGCCACTCTGCACGCGGCTGGGCTTCCACCTGCGAGATCAGCTGCGCCAGCACATCATCAACATCCGCCTGAATCGCCACGTGCGGTTGCTTAACTTTACCCAGCTCCGCGCGATCGATATCCACATGAATAATTTTGGCGTTCGGGCAGAACTCTTCCGTTTTGCCAATTGCCCGGTCATCAAAACGCGCACCGAGAACAATCAGCAGGTCCGCCTCCTGCAAGATATAGTTGGTGCTGCGCACGCCGTGCATCCCCAGCATACCCAGCGACAGCGGATGCGCTTTTGGCAACATGCCCAGCGCCATTAAGGTCATGGTGGTGGGCAGCTGCGCTTTCTCAGCCAGTTCACGCACCCGCGCGGGCGCGTTAATGACACCGCCCCCCAGATAAAGCACCGGGCGTTTGGCGGCGTTAATCATTGCCGCAGCGTCACGAATACTTTCTTCGCTAAAGGCGGGCGCGGCGGCTTTTTCTGCCGCCGCGGGCTGTTCTTCAATTTCAAAAACCGCCGTTTGCACATCCTTAGGAATGTCTATCCACACCGGGCCAGGGCGGCCTGATTGCGCAATGCGGAAGGCATCGCTCATGACCTGCGGGAGTTCTTCGATATGCCTGACCAGATAGTTGTGTTTGGTGATGGGGATAGATATGCCGTAGGTGTCCACTTCCTGGAAGGCGTCGGTGCCGATCATCGAGGCGGGAACCTGGCCGGTGATGCAAATCAGCGGAATGGAGTCCAGCCGCGCATCGGCAATGGCGGTCACCAGGTTAGTCGCACCCGGCCCGCTACAGGCCATACAAACCGCCGGTTTACCGTCGGTGCGCGCCATTCCCTGGGCGATAAAGCCAGCGCCCTGTTCATGACGGGCCAGAATATGGCGGATTTGCGTGCTTTGGCTTAAGGCATCGTAAACAGGGAGAATCGAACCGCCCGGAATCCCCGTCACAATCTTAATGCCCTGCTGTTCCAGGAAATGAACGATAAATTCTGCGCCGGTAAAACGCTTACGTGTCGATGTTGTGCCCGAACTTGCCATGCTCCAGTCCTTTTCTTCTGGGCCGACTTTCCGGGAGGTGTTTAAACGAAAAACCCCGCCCGGTTTGCGCCGGCGGGGTTTTGGAATCGTGTGTTGTTCCAGTCCCTACGGCGCATTGCCGACGACCACCACCACACGCACGACGACCACTGCGGCGGATGGCGCAGTTGGTAGTAGTTTTGCGTTGAGCATGGAAGTAGTCATTGGGGACCTTGTTGGTTTTGTGTTTAACAATATTTATACAAGCACAGCTTTACAGGGGAGACAATGGAAAATTTTTCATCAAGGAATAATTGGGGGGTTGATCACGTTTTGTACTGAAATGCAGGTAACAAAAAACCCCGCCGGAGCGAGGTTTTGTCAGCCGCCCGCGGCTGGTAACCGCAAAGCACACTGTGTCATGTCAACACTGAAAGTATACGTGTTCCGCGTAGAACACGCAATTTCGGCACGAATTTTGACTTATTTAGCGCATAATTGAGTATCGATCACAGTTTGGATTTTGTCTAATTTTTACTGTTTATTTGTACAGTATAATTCTATAATATCACTGTACGCAATGTGTTATGCGGGGCCGCATCGTTACCCGGCGCAATAAGTCCTGGCTGAAACGGGTGGTGCCGTCAGCGCCTTAACCCCGCGTGAGCACACTGTGTTATGTCAACAAGCACAACGTTTCTTCTGAAGAAGCTGCGTGCGCAACAGCTGGCAACAGGCAGCGGAAAGGTACGTCAGCTGGCAGTGCTCCTGAACCACAGGAGACGCGTATGAGCCTGGTGGATATTGCCATTCTTATCCTCAAACTCATTGTTGCTGCACTGCAACTGCTTGATGCTGTTCTGAAATACTTGAAGTAATTCAGATTCAAGTCGCACCAAAGGGGAGCGGGAAACCGCTCCCCTTTCATATTCTGCTGGCAGATTGGTGTCGTATGCGATGCTGACACATCTTTCCGACCTACAGTATTTATTTAAGCTAAAGTCCCTTCCGGCAACATTTATTGCCGCTGTTGTTTATATTTTCTGCCGTTTTGTTATTCATCATTCCGTATATATATCTGGCTAACATTTATCAATGTGATAGATTCCTCTCCTGCATTTATTCGAATGCGTAGTAACTTATTCTAAATATATTTTTAAAAGCGTCCGTGATAATGAAAAGGCATAGAAACGTCAATTTATTATTGATGTTGGTATTACTCGTGGCCGTCGGTCAGATGGCACAAACTATTTATATTCCTGCTATTGCCGATATGGCACAAGATCTCAACGTCCGTGAAGGGGCGGTGCAGAGCGTAATGGGCGCTTATCTGCTGACCTACGGTATCTCACAACTATTTTATGGCCCAATTTCTGACAGAGTGGGACGCCGCCCGGTGATCCTCGTCGGAATGTCCATTTTTATGTTGGCGACACTGGTGGCAGTCACCACTTCCAGCCTGACGGTGTTAATTGCCGCCAGTGCGATTCAGGGGATGGGGACCGGTGTCGGCGGCGTAATGGCGCGTACATTGCCGCGTGATTTATATGAACGGACACAGCTTCGTCACGCTAATAGCATGTTAAATATGGGGATTCTCGTAAGTCCGTTGCTCGCACCACTCATTGGCGGCCTGCTGAATACCCTGTGGAGCTGGCGGGCCTGTTATCTGTTTTTACTGGTGCTTTGTGCCAGTGTGACGTTCAGCATGGCGCGCTGGATGCCGGAAACACGCCCTGCCGATGCGCCGCGTACGCGCCTGCTCACCAGTTATAAAACACTCTTTGGCAATGGCAGCTTTAACTGCTATTTGCTGATGTTAATTGGTGGTCTGGCAGGGATTGCCGCTTTCGAAGCCTGTTCCGGTGTGTTGATGGGGGCAGTGTTAGGGTTGAGCAGCATGACAGTCAGTATTTTGTTTATTCTGCCAATTCCAGCGGCATTCTTCGGCGCATGGTTTGCTGGTCGACCGAATAAACGTTTCTCTACGTTAATGTGGCAGTCGGTTATCTGTTGCCTGTTGGCAGGAATGATGATGTGGATCCCCGGCTGGTTTAGCGTGATGAATGTCTGGACGTTGCTCGTTCCCGCCGCGCTGTTCTTTTTCGGTGCCGGGATGCTGTTTCCGCTGGCAACCAGCGGCGCAATGGAGCCATTCCCCTTCCTGGCTGGCACGGCTGGTGCGCTGGTCGGCGGCCTGCAAAACATTGGTTCCGGCGTGCTGGCGTCGCTCTCCGCGATGCTGCCGCAAACCGGTCAGGGCAGCCTGGGGTTGTTGATGACCTTAATGGGATTGTTGATCGTGCTGTGCTGGCTACCGCTGGCGACGCGGATGTCGCATCAGGGGCAGCCTGTTTAAGCTCACGTCACCGCAGCATCGTCATCAACTCCATAGGAGAACGATGCTGCTTTATCAGGTCACGCATCACCCGCATGTGCGGCGCAGAGTGGGAATAAAAAGCTTGATAGCCAACACAAAGCACGTTGCCAGGAGAATCCTCCTGGGAATGTCGGCACAAGCGACGCCAGTCGCACACCTGACACTCCCGCCGAAGTTGTACGTTTTCGCTCCCGCACCATTTTTGCAGCGTGGCGTCAAAAAGTTCGACTGATATACGACCAATATCTGCACGCACCCAACGCTCGAACAGAGCAATTAAAAATTGCCCCCACAGTTCAGCCGTCACCGAAGAAGCTGTCAGCTCGCCCCGGTCATCAAATTCTATATGGGGAATAAGTTGCACGGAGCGAAGACCCCGCTGTTTGAAATTCTGATAAAAATCGGCAGGTTGTAGCGCATCTTTATACTCTACAACCAGTTTATGCCTGTCCTCTTCAGCATTTACAACCTGACTTCCTGTCATGCGACTCTCTCAATCAATACGATTAGTTGATGTATATGCGTTACAGCAAACAGTATTGCAAGAGATAACACCGCGAGGGAGATCATAAATTTGTCACGGATGACGTTAAATTGAGAAAAATCACTATTAGTCACATCCATTAAATTACGATTACGGGTATAGCGCCAAAGTATTAATGCCACAATGGCGAGGATGCCAATAGAAATCCAGAACAACGCGCCGGCCTGATGCCAGTTGTGTTTAATTGCCAGCGCCATCAGCGCGCCATAACCCAGCATGGTGCGAAACCACGCCAACGATGTCCGTTCTGGCTGAAGTCCGGGATCAGCAATGCGTCTGGCTTTGCGCCTATCCGGCATACAGCACCAGCCCCATGACTATTATCGCTACGATCATCAATATTAAACTGATGATTAATAAGCTGTTGGTATAGGGTAAATCCTCTTTCAGACGCATCGCTTTTTCATTGCGTAACCAGCGCAGATAGCCATACATCGCTAATCCGCCGGAAAACAGGCATAACAATAACGCCAGCAGCTCACGAATGACGGGCGTGGCGAAGTCTGGCGCAAGTTGATCCAACCCGACGCCCGCCGCCAGAAATCCCAACGCGGTACGGATCCATGCCAGAAATGTACGTTCATTAGCCAACGAAAAGCGGTAATCAGGCGCTTCTCCAAGGCGGGAAATTTTCATTGTTGCTCCTTTGCACTTTCACTAACGCTCTGCCTTTAGCGGTTATTTTTAAGAATTTCGTCCGCCCGTTTCCTGATATGCTTTTGCCATCCATTACAAGGAGGTCAGATGGGTATCATAGCGCAAAATAAAAGCAGTTCACTGGGCATGCTGTTCGGTGCCATCGCTTTATTGATGGGTATTATCCACTTTTCATTCGGCCCTTTTGCCGCGCCACCACCAACGCTGGAAAGCATCGTGGCGGACAAAACGGCTGAAATTAAAAGAGGTCTTCTCGCCGGAATAAAAGGTGAAAAAATTACTACGGTAGAGAAAAAAGAGACGGTTGATGTCGATAAAATCCTCGATCAAGGCGGTATCGCACTGGCCATTGCCGCGCTACTCTGCGCATTTGTTGGCGGTATGCGTAAGGAAAATCGCTGGGGCATTCGAGGCGCACTGGTATTTGGCGGCGGGACGCTGGCTTTCCATACCTTGCTTTTTGGTATCGGCATCGTGTGCAGCATTTTGCTGATATTCCTTATCTTTTCCTTCCTGACCGGCGGTTCACTGGTTTAAGCAACGCGGTAATGTTCAGAAATGCATTGTGAATGCCAGGTGGAGAACCATTTATGGCGACTCCACCCGGAAAAGCGTTAGCCGATACTCCAGAAAAGCACCGCCAGTAACTGTGGTGTGATAATGCGCAGGAACATAACTAACGGATACACCGTGGCGTAAGAGAGCGCTGCCGCGCCACTGGTAGGATGAAGATTATTGGCAAACGCCAGTGCCGGAGGATCGGTCATTGAACCCGCGAGCATCCCGCACATCGTGAGATAATTCATTTTGACTAACATCCGCGCCAGAATGCCAGCCGTGATCAGCGGAATTGCAGTAATCAATGCGCCATAGCCTATCCAGCTTAACCCTTCGCCATCCACCAGTGTATGGATAAAATCGCCGCCGGATTTCAGGCCAACTACCGAGAGAAACAGTACGATACCCAGTTCGCGCAGCGCCAGGTTGGCACTTGGCGGCATAAACCAGTAAAGCTTACCAATGCTGCCGATACGCCCGAGGATCAGCGCCATAATCAGCGGACCACCCGCCAGCCCCAACTTCAACGCAGCCGGGAATCCAGGCACAAACACCGGAATGGAACCCAACAATACGCCAAGCCCAATACCAATAAACACCGGTAACATTTGTACCTGTTGCAATTTTTGCTGCGCATTACCTAATACATTAGCAACGGCATCAATCGCGGACGGGCGTCCAACCAGGTTGAGAATATCGCCAAATTGCAGGCTAATATCGCTACTTGCAACTAATTCAACGCCAGCACGGTTCAGGCGCGAAATAACGACGTCATAGCGCTCCTTAAAGTGCAGGTCGCGAATACGTTTACCAAGCACATTCTCATTGGTGACCACCACGCGTTCGACGCGCAGATCGGTGCCTTTCGTCGACAGCGAGGTATCCACTTCCTGACCAATCACCAATTGCGCATTATGTAAATCCGCAGGCTGCCCCACCAGATGAAGCAAATCGCCCAACTGAATAATGGTTTCCGGAGAAGGTACTTTGAGGGTTTCCTCTCGTTTCAATCGCGAGCAGATAACTTTATCGCCATTGAGAATCGGTACATCTTTAATCGCTAAATTATGTAAGTTAGGGTTATCAACACGGATGTTAATGGTCCTGATCAGCACGCTACCGTTAGTCCGCGTGGACTCGTGTTGCAACGCCTCAGTCTCAACATTGACGCGGAAAATAACCCGCAGCATCCACATAGTGAACAAAATGCCGCAAATCCCAAATGGATACGCCATCGCATAGCTCATCCCCATCTGATCGACCATCTCCATCGGTGTCCCCAGGTCGCGTAAGATCTGCTGACCTGCACCCAGCGCTGGTGTATTGGTGACCGCGCCGGAGAAAATCCCCAGTACCACGGGAAGTGGAATATCGAAAAGTTTATGCAGGATGGCGGTGACCAGACCACCGAGGATGACAACCAAAACAGCAAACAAATTGAGGCGTAATCCGGAGACACGCAACGAGGCAAAGAAGCCCGGCCCCACCTGAATACCGATAGTATAAACGAACAGGATCAGACCAAATTCCTGGATAACATGCAGCATGTCGCTGCTTAATGTCATCCCCGCCTGTGAAACAAAATGGCCGACGATGATCCCACCGAACAGCACGCCGCCAATGCCCAATCCAACACCGCGAAACTTGACGTTGCCGATAAACAACCCGACGACCGCCACCAAAGCCAGAATACTGACCGTTAATGCTATATCACTCATCGTCCATTTCTCTTGAAATAACATTTTAATTGCTACGGATTATGGCTGAATCGGTGAAGCAGATTTGCCTTATGGCGCACATTATCACGGTAAAGAAAGTGCCGGAACATCTTAAATTGGCGAAAATTAAAACATTGTTGAAGATTGCAGGCAAAAAAAGCCCCACCAAACTGGCGGGGCAAGGAGAATAGCTAATTAGCTATTTAACGTGGGACGTTCGCTGATAGCGATACGCTGCGCTGCGATGGGTTCAGGCTCATTACGAATTAAATCAATATGCAGTAAACCATTAACGAAGGTTGCGCCAGAGACTTCCATATTTTCAGCCAGCGTAAAGCTCAGGCTAAACGGCTGATTCATAAGCCCTTGATGCAGCCATTTCTTCTCTTCTTTTGGCTGCTCCGGCGTGCCTTTTACGCTCAGGCGCGCTCCTTCCAGTTGAATATCTAAATCTTCCTGACGAAAACCTGCCAGCGCAAGGGTAATGCGGTAGTGGTTATCGTCGCTTTTCTCAATGTTGTACGGCGGGAAGCTCTGGCTTTCACCGGCGTTTTGCAGTGCGTTGGCCAGTTTGTCAAAACCGATCCATTGACGCATCAGTGGGGATAAATCGAAGTTACGCATAGTCATTTCTCCTTCTAAGAAGCGAGTAAGTACCTGCAAATCCGAAGATTCGCATATGCTCCCTGACGGCGAGCATCAAATGTCAGGCCGCGCACTGCGGCCTTAGAGAATTAGTTGATTTCGATACGGCGCGGTTTTTTCGCTTCCGGAATCACGCGTTCGAGATCGATATACAGCAGACCATTCACCAGGTTAGCACCACGAACATGAATGTTCTCAGCTAACTGGAATTTGCGTTCAAAGTTGCGTTCAGCGATGCCCTGGTACAGATAGGTGCGCTCTTTTTGTTCGTCGGCGTGAGCACCTTTCACCACCAGCAGATTATCCTGGGCGGTAATTTCCAGTTCGCTCTCAGCAAAACCAGCCACCGCGATAGCAATGCGGTAATGGTTTTCGTCTACCAGTTCAACGTTATACGGAGGGTAGCCGCCATTACTCTGGCTCTGGTTGTTTTCTAAGTGGTTAAACAAACGGTCAAATCCAATAGCAGAACGGTAAAGCGGGGATAAATCAAAGTTACGCATAATTAATAGCTCCTGAAATCAGCGAGAATGTAAGACCTTCCACAATGGACAGGTCGGATAGCCAGAACACCCATCAGGCGTGTTCTCATTGGCTACGGTATAAAAATGGGTCTGGATATGCACTTTTCAAGTCTTTTCGACGGACTTTTTTTTGCAGTTTGTGGTCTATTGCATAGACTGGGGGGCAGCACGAAACGTTAAAGTGCGATAGCCGCCACAGTGCGACATGATGATGATGTTATTTTCAGCAAGGGATCGCTATAACACATCATGCCAACACCCACGATCAACAGATGAATTTATTATGATAAGAAATGTGTTGTTAGCGCTCATGATATGCAGCGGAATGACGTTACTCGGAGGATGCTCCAGCGTAATGTCCCATACCGGGGGGAAGGAGGGAACGTATCCCGGCACCCGCGCCAGTGCCACCATGATTGGTGATGACACAACAAACTGGGGAACCAAATCGCTGGCAATTCTCGATATGCCATTTACCGCAGTCATGGATACGCTACTTCTGCCATGGGATGCGTTCCGCAAAGACAGTTCAGTGCGCTCGCGCGTGGAAAAAAGCGAAGCCGACGCGCAAGCCATCAATGCCGTCATTCCACCAGCCAGAATGCCCGTGAACTGATTTAGCGGCCAGTTTTGGTTATCCACAACTGGCCGGCTTCCATCCACGCCAGCCATTGACCATCCGGCGAGAAGACCACCGCGTCCGCTGAAGGTGAGTTGGCGTGATTTTCGGTTAAATACTCAACTTCGCCGCTTTGCGCGTGTACGCAGGCAATACGGTTATCCAGCACAACGCCCAGCCATTCTCCCGATGGATGCCAGTTGAATGCTGACTGAATATCCGTTTTGTTATGTGTTAACTGGCGCGGTTCGCCCCCCTGTGGCGAGATAAGCCACAGTTGCACAATGCCGTTATCATCACGCATTAAAAACGCGATTTGCGTTCCTTGTGGGTTACACCGCACCCAGTGGCGCGGGACGTTGACTAACCCCGGGTAATTACGATGGTGCGTAAAGGTTAAACGTCGCTGCACGACGCCACGCGGTGGCGCGGGCAGAGTTGATTCCGTTCCGCTTAACGGCGCGTCGCCCGGCAATTTCCAGCCGTTTTCATCTTGCGGCAATTCAACAATAAACAGCTCCGGCACTTTCTCGCCCTTTTGCGAAAGCGTATCGCCAATAAACGCCAGAGCGTGGTTTCCTACCCATCCTTCTTCATAAGCACGATTGATTTCATCACTGCCAGGCTGCGGCGTGGGCGTTGTTTTACTCACCAGCACGCACCAGTGGCTACCGCTGTATTCACGCGGATGCTGTTTTTGCACATTGACCGGACCAAACGGCGCTGCCACCCCGACGTTTCGCAAATCCAGCGCTGGATCGCATTCATGCAGCACGTGGTCGTTATAGGTAAAACTCACCATTTCACCGTTTGGGCTAAAGACATGTACATGACTGCCGCCGCGTAACGCCCCTGGGGTGTACGGAGCAGTAATATCCATTGCATCGAGATTGCTCACCTTGCCGTCTTCAACAACCACGCCGCGACGGTGATGGAAATCGTAATGCCATGTTTCATCAGGATTTTCAGGGCCGTGGATGAAGATATACTTCTCTGACTTCGGATGAACGGTCACCACGCCGACGTGCGCGCCCTGTGACGCGCGGTAGATAACCTCGACCTCGCCGGTATGGATATTCACACGCTCAATGGTTTCACCGGTAAACGACGCGCCAGAAGGACGCACGTCAAATATCAGCCACTGGCTGTCGGGAGTCCAGGTATTGGTATTGGTGAGCAGGTGATTACGGGGAGCAAAGGTTATCTGTTTCATGGCGCGGTCCTGATACAAAACGGTTCCCGCCATCATACTTCACAAGGACTTCACTTTCAGACATTAGTCTTTTGCCATCGTGATGAATGTGAGTGAAAAGATGGAACATTTTGACGTGGCGATTATTGGCCTCGGCCCGGCAGGGTCGGCGTTGGCGCGAAAGTTAGCAGGCAAAATGCAGGTGATCGCGCTGGATAAAAAGCACCAGCATGGTACTGAAGGTTTCAGCAAACCTTGTGGCGGTCTGCTGGCACCGGACGCGCAGCGATCTTTTATTCGCGATGGACTGACGCTTCCTGTCGATGTGATCGCTAATCCGCAGATTTTCAGCGTCAAAACCGTCGACGTCGCCGCATCTCTCACGCGTAACTACCAGCGAAGCTATATCAATATTAATCGCCACGCTTTCGACTTGTGGATGAAATCGCTGATCCCCGCCAGCGTTGAGGTTTACCACGACAGCCTGTGTCGAAAAATCTGGCGTGAGGATGATAAATGGCATGTCATTTTTCGCGCAGACGGCTGGGAGCAGCATATTACCGCCCGCTATCTGGTCGGTGCCGATGGTGCCAACTCGATGGTGCGGCGACATCTCTACCCGGACCATCAAATTCGTAAATATGTCGCTATCCAGCAATGGTTCGCAGAGAAACATCCGGTGCCGTTCTACTCCTGCATCTTTGATAATGCGATAACTGACTGTTACTCATGGAGTATCAGCAAAGACGGTTATTTTATCTTTGGCGGTGCCTATCCGATGAAAGACGGTCAGACACGTTTCACGGCGCTGAAAGAGAAAATGAGCGCCTTTCAGTTCCAGTTTGGTAAGGCGGTGAAAAGCGAAAAATGCACGGTGCTGTTTCCCTCACGCTGGCAGGATTTTGTCTGCGGTAAGGACAACGCCTTTCTGATTGGTGAAGCGGCGGGATTTATCAGCGCCAGCTCGCTGGAGGGGATTAGCTATGCGCTGGATAGTGCAGAGATTCTGTGTTCGGTGTTGCTGAAGCAGCCAGAGAAGATCAACGCCGCCTACTGGCGCACCACCCGCAAACTTCGTTTAAAGCTCTACGGCAAGATAGTAAAAAGCCGATGCCTGACCACACCGGCCTTAAGACAGTGGATTATGCGCAGTGGTGTGGCGCATATTCCACAGTTGAAAGGTTATCCAACGCGCTTCACATCGCCCACCAGCAGGATGTAAGAGAGCGCGCCAATCAACGCGACGGTGGAAATATAAACCAGTGCAGGTGCGAAACCGTAACCCTGCGCCAGGTACCCCACCACCAGCGGAACGGTGATGCCGCCCAGACCACCGGCGAAGTTAAACACGCCGCCGGTTAAACCAATCAGGCGCATCGGTGCCAGAGAAGAGACCAGCGACCAGGTAATCGAAGCAAAACCGTTGCCAAAGAATGCCAGCGCCATCAGGCACATAATCATCATCGGATCGTTGGTGTAGTTAGCGCCCATAATGCAGGTGGAGATCAGCAAGCCGCAGATAATCGGCGTTTTACGCGCAAAGCCCAGTGAAAAGCCCTTACGTACCAGCAGATCCGCGACCCAGCCAGAGAGCAGGACGCCGACAAACGCAGCGAGGAATGGCACCGTGGTCATAAAGCCTGCTTTCAGCGCGGTGATTCCTTTTTCCTGGGTTAAATAGTTCGGGAACCAGGTTAAGAAAAACCACAGTGTAGAAGCCACCGCAAATTGCCCAAGATAGACGCCGATCAGTTTACGATGGAACACCAGTTTCCAGTCTTTGGCTGTTAACGGCTGACGCGCCTCTTTTTTCACCGGCGCATCGCCATCCACCAGACCGCCGCCATCACGAATGTAATCCAGTTCAGCTTTGCTGATACCTTTGGTCAGGCGCGGCGGCTGATAAACCTTAAACCAAATCAGCGACCAGATAATGCCGATACCACCGGTGACAATGAACACCCAGTGCCAGCTCAACATCTCCTGGATCCAGATCAGCAGCGGAGTCAGAAACGCCAGACCGACAAACTGACCAGAAGTATAAAAACCAACGGCGGAAGCACGTTCATGCTCCGGGAACCAGCTGGTCACCATCCGGTTATTGGTCGGGAAAGCGGGCGCTTCGAAAATACCGGTTATCGCGCGCAGACCAATTAATGACATTAAGCCCGTGGCAAAGCCCTGAAATAATGTCGCCACTGACCAGCCAAATATCGCAATAAAATAAGTCACGCGAGAACCTACGCGATCTAAAAACCAACCGCCAGGGATCTGACATAAGGTATAAAGCCAAGCGAAGGCCGAAAATACATAGCCCATTTGCGCTTTCGTAATGCCGAACTCTTCCTGAATATGGGCAGAAGCCACGGCCAGGTTAGCGCGGTCAACATAACAAATGACCACCGTAATAAAGATCATCACCAGCGTCAGATAACGCCGACGCCCCGGCTTTACTGCATTAACGGGAATATCCATAGCGAGCTGTCTCCAGATTTTGGGCATAGCGAAGCCGCTCACCATGCCCTGTAATTTACAGAGGGTTATATTTTTGTATTGCTGTTTTAGTGCCCGATGAGGGGCTTACGTGGCAGGAATTACCACTCTGCTACGCTGTTATCTTCATGACGCCAGAGCGGATTACGCCAGTCCGGGGCATTTTTACTGAACTCAATAACTTTAGCTTCGTCGATTTCCACGCCTAAGCCCGGTTTCGTTAGCGGTTTAAAGAAGCCGCCGACCATGCTGAAGTCCTCTTTGTTTTTCACAAAGTCGAGTAACTCCGCGCCTTTGTTGTAATGAATGCCCATACTTTGTTCCTGAAGTACGGCGTTATAGGAAACAAAGTCGATATGCAGGCAAGCCGCCAGTGCAATCGGTCCGAGCGGACAGTGCGGCGCAAGGGTCACATCATAGGCTTCTGCCATTGCGGCAATTTTGTAGCATTCGGTAATACCGCCTGCGTGGGAGAGATCCGGTTGCAGAATCGAAATACCGCCCGCCTCCAGCACGCGTTTAAAATCGAAGCGTGAGAACATGCGCTCACCCGCCGCCAGTGGAATATGCGTCTGTGCCGCCAGTTTCGGGTAGTATTCGGCTTGTTCTGCCAGCACCGGCTCTTCAATAAACAGCGGGCGATACGGCTCCAGTTCTTTAATCAGCACTTTCGCCATAGGCGCGCTGACGCGACCGTGGAAATCAAGGCCAAACTCAATCTGATTGCCAAAGGCTTCACGAATTTGTGCCACGGTGTTGACCGCCGCATCCACCGCGCGGGAGTTATCAATCAGCCCAAGTTCTTCGCAACCATTCAACTTGAAGGTATCGAAGCCAATTTCACGCAGAGTTTTAATGCCGTCGATAACATCCGCCGGACGATCGCCACCGACCCAACTGTAGGCTTTGATTTTGTCGCGAACCAAGCCGCCCATCAGTTGCCAGACTGGCGCATTCAGCACTTTGCCTTTGATATCCCATAACGCCTGGTCAATCCCGGCAATGGCGCTCATCAGGATCGGACCACCACGATAAAATCCGGCACGATACATCACTTGCCATAAGTCGTTGATGCGCGAAGGATCCTGACCAATCAAATAGTCACCCAGCTCGTGAACTGCCGCTTCAACCGTGCGCGCGCGGCCTTCAATCACTGGCTCGCCCCAACCGACCACGCCTTCATCGGTTTCAATTTTCAGGAACATCCAACGGGGAGGTAAACGATACGTGGTAATTTTGGTGATTTTCATTGCTCTGCCTCTCGATACGCCTTAACAAATGCTGCAGCCTGCTACGTGGTACGTTCTACGGATTGCCCGGTGCCTGCGCGCCGTGCAATTGGGTTTCTTCACCACGCATATCATTGTGGTTATCGTCATGAGAGAGGCACACGCTGGGGATTATGGAGATATTCCCCAGTCAATTGCGATGTAGCACACTGTCATGTGATTTCCTTTAACCTTCGTGTCGAACTGGCAATCATGCTGAGTGCTGCCTGCTCTGCCGCATCGCCGTCCTGATGCCGTATCGCATCGAATAACACTTTATGTTCCAGGAGAGTTTGTGGCATGTTGGCCTCATCCCCTCGCCAGGTTCGTTCAAAAACCGCTCGCTGCAACGAACTGATCGCAATGCTAAGTTGCTGTAATACCGGGTTATGCACCGACTGCAACACCGCCTCGTGATAGCGAATATCCGCTTCGTTAAACGCCTCGCGATCCTGATTGTTGGCAATCATCTCGTTCAGCGCGGACTCAATCTGCGCCAGATCGCTGGAGGTCGCGCGCTCCGCCGCCCAGCGGGCAATCGCCGGTTCCACCAGATTTCGCACTTCGCTCATTGCACTGATAAGCCGTGGGTCGTAGTCGTTTTCCAGCACCCATTGCAGTACGTCAGTGTCGAGGTAATTCCACTGGTTACGCGCTGTCACAAACGCCCCGCGATAACGTTTCATTTCAATCAGCCGCTTCGCCATCAGCGAACGGAACACTTCACGGATGATGTTGCGCGAGGTTGCAAACTCCTCACAGAGTTCCGCCTCGGCCGGAAGCGGTGAGCCAGGCACGTATTTGCCGTGAACGATCTGTTTACCCAGTGTAATGACGATGCGATCGGTTTTATTGAGAGTCATGGAGAGTCCTTGTGCTCTGTATGTTCTTCTCTACTTTACCCCGATCGATGCATAACGCGGCAACTTTGTAGTACCAGCGTGATGACATTCGCGTTTGCCGTGTGTGTAATGTAGTACAGGTTAATATTGTTGTACTACAATTTAGATCACAAAAAGAACAATGGATAAGAAAATGTCCTGCCTCAGGCAGAAATCTGAAAAGGGATGTCGGGCGCTAAACAGGGGGGAAATAAGAGTATGCTTTCAACGGCTTAGCCACTCGTTTAAAGGATTAATTATGAAGTTGAATTTTAAGGGATTTTTTAAGGCTGCCGGTTTGTGTTCTTTGGCATTTGCGTTGACCGGATGTATCACCGCAGGACTGGTTTTTAATACCGCAAGCCCTCCACATGCCGAGCAATGGCGGTCAGACACGATTAAGGGTTTATCGCTGGCAGAGGATAGTAACGGTACGAAAGGCTATGTTTTTGTTGGTGAATCGTTGGACTATCTGTTGACCACCGGCGGCGGTGAGGTGGTTAAAATGCTGAACGATCCAGCAATTCATGGTGAAAGAATCACCGTTTCTGAGAACGCGAAATTTATTTTAAGCAGCAGTAATAAGAAATTCTCTGGTGCTATTACGCTCTATTACGACTGGAACAACGAAGAAGATAAGGCACTGGCAACACAATATGGTTTTATTTGTGATACCCGGCGTTGTACATGGATGCTGTACGGCCTGAAAGGCTCTATCCACCAGAAAAATAAAAAAGCGGATTACTCAAACGTGATGGTTTTCCATCAACCCTTTACGGTGGGATTTTATGAGTACAAAACAACAGATGGCGTCCCGCGCGGCCTCGTTAACGCGCTGCTACCTGTCACTCTTACGCTGGATATAGTAACGTCACCACTCCAGTTCCTGATTTTATGCACGACCAGAAATTGTTAATCGCTGCGGGCAAACGCATTCATGCTGTTTGCCCGCCCACAGATTAATTCAGCACATACTTCTCAATAGCAAATGCCACGCCATCTTCAAGGTTGGATTTGGTGACAAAGTTCGCCACTTCTTTCACCGAAGGAATAGCGTTATCCATTGCCACACCAACACCTGCATATTCAATCATTGCGATGTCGTTTTCCTGATCGCCAATCGCCATAATTTCTTCCGGTTTAATGCCCAACACGTCGGCCAGTGATTTCACACCCGTACCTTTGTTAACGCGTTTATCGAGGATTTCGAGGAAGTACGGCGCACTTTTCAGCACGGTGTATTTCTCTTTCACTTCCTGTGGAATGCGCGCGATGGCCTGGTCGAGAATAGCGGGTTCATCAATCATCATCACTTTCAGGAGCTGTATATTGGGGTCCATTCTTTCCGCTTCGCAGAATACCAGCGGAATGGTAGCCACAAATGATTCATGCACCGTGTAATAGCTGATATCACGGTTAGCGGTGTACAGCGTGGTGCGGTCCAGCGCGTGGAAATGGGAACCGACTTCGCGAGAGAGTTTTTCCAGGAAACGGTAGTCGTCATAGCTCAGGGCTGTTTGCGCCACAGTGCTGCCATCGGCGGCCTTCTGCACCAACGCGCCGTTGTAAGTAATGCAGTAGTCGCCTGGCTGTTCCATGTGCAGTTCTTTCAGATAGTTGTGAACGCCTGCATAAGGGCGGCCCGTCGTTAGCACAACATTCACGCCACGGGCGCGAGCTGCGGCAATCGCATTTTTAACGGCGGGTGAAATGGTGTGATCGGGCAGCAGAAGGGTGCCATCCATATCGATAGCAATGAGTTTGATAGCCATGAGTTCCCCAGGTAGATTGATTCCTGACCCATGCTAACGCGATTGCGCTCAAAAATCAGTACAACACCCGAGGGAAAAGGGGGATGCAACGCGCGTTGCGTGCCCCCCTTTTGCTTAGCTGAAAAGTTTTCCTTTTAGCAACTCCATGCCTGCGGAAAGCAGATCGTTATTGGCTTGCGGCGAAACTTCGCCCTGCGGCGATAGAGCATCAATAATCTTCGGTAATTGTTCCGCCAGCATGTTGGAAGCAGCACTGGTATCAACACCGAGTTTTTGTCCAAGATCGGACACCGCATTTGTGCCAAGTGCCGATTCCAGTTGTTCGCCGCTCACCGGTTGATTGCTTTGTTGATTACTCAACCAGGTTGTGAGAATGGCACCTAAGCCGCCACTTTGCAGTTTTTCCAGAAGTACCTGAACGCCGCCCTGCTCCTCGACCCAACTTAAAATCGCCTGATATTTCCCCGCATCGCCTTTCAAAAAGGCACCTACAACTTCATCAAAAAGCCCCATGATAATCACCTGTAAAGCGTTACGTGTTGACTCAAAAAGTATAGTTCTGCGGGATGATAATTGCGGATTACAGGAATAAAAAGGGCGGAGATGATCTCCGCCCTTTTCTTATAGCTTCTTGCCGGATGCGGCGTTAACGCCTTCTCCGGCCTACAAAATCATGAAAATTCAATATATTGCATGAGTTTTGTAGGCCTGATAAGCGTAGCGCATCAGGCACGCTCGCATTGTTAACGCCATTAAATATCGATATTCGCCGCTTTCAGTGCGTTCTCTTCGATAAATGCACGACGCGGTTCAACGGCGTCGCCCATCAGCGTGGTGAACAGCTGGTCGGCGGCAATCGCATCCTTAACGGTAACGCGCAGCATACGACGGCTTTCCGGGTCCATAGTGGTTTCCCACAGCTGTTCCGGGTTCATCTCGCCCAGACCTTTATAACGCTGGATGGAGAGGCCGCGACGGGACTCTTTCACCAGCCAGTCCAGCGCCTGCTCGAAGCTGGCTACCGGCTGACGACGCTCACCACGTTCGATAAACGCATCTTCTTCCAGCAAACCACGCAGTTTCTCGCCCAGAGTGCAGATACGACGATATTCGCCACCGGTGATGAACTCGTGATCCAGCGGGTAGTCAGTATCCACGCCGTGGGTACGCACGCGAACAATCGGCTCGAACAGGTTTTTCTCGGCATTGGTGTGGACATCAAACTTCCACTGGCTGCCGTGCTGCTCTTTGTCGTTCAGTTCGCTGACCAGCGCATTCACCCAACGGGTAACGGTCTGCTCATCAGAGAGGTCGGCTTCCGTCAGCGTTGGCTGATAGATAAGCTCTTTCAGCATTGCTTTCGGATAACGACGCTCCATACGCACGATCATTTTCTGCGCCGCATTGTACTCAGACACCAGTTTTTCTAACGCTTCGCCCGCTAAAGCTGGTGCGCTGGCGTTGGTATGTAAGGAAGCACCATCCAGTGCGATGGAAATTTGGTACTGATCCATCGCTTCATCGTCTTTAATGTACTGTTCCTGCTTACCTTTCTTCACTTTGTACAGCGGCGGCTGGGCAATGTAAACGTGACCGCGTTCGATGATTTCCGGCATCTGACGATAGAAGAAGGTCAACAGCAGCGTACGAATGTGCGAGCCGTCGACGTCCGCATCGGTCATGATGATGATGCTGTGATAACGCAGTTTGTCCGGGTTGTACTCGTCACGACCAATCCCGCAGCCAAGCGCGGTGATCAGCGTCGCCACTTCCTGGGAGGCCAGCATCTTATCGAAGCGGGCTTTCTCGACGTTGAGGATTTTACCTTTCAACGGCAGAATCGCCTGGTTCTTGCGGTTACGCCCCTGTTTTGCAGAGCCGCCCGCAGAGTCCCCTTCCACAAGGTACAGTTCAGAAAGCGCCGGATCGCGTTCCTGACAGTCCGCCAGTTTGCCCGGCAGGCCAGCTAAATCCAGCGCACCTTTACGACGGGTCATTTCACGAGCGCGACGCGCAGCTTCACGGGCGCGGGCAGCATCGATAATTTTGCCAACCACGATTTTCGCGTCGGTCGGATTTTCCAGCAGGTATTCCGCCAGCAGTTCGTTCATCTGCTGTTCAACCGCCGATTTCACCTCAGAAGAAACCAGTTTGTCTTTGGTCTGGGAGGAGAATTTCGGGTCCGGCACTTTCACGGAAACGACCGCAATCAGGCCTTCACGCGCATCGTCACCGGTGGCGCTAACTTTGGCTTTTTTGCTGTAGCCTTCTTTGTCCATGTAGGCGTTCAGAGTACGGGTCATCGCCGCACGGAAGCCTGCCAGGTGAGTACCGCCGTCACGCTGCGGAATGTTGTTGGTAAAGCAGTAGATGTTTTCCTGGAAGCCATCGTTCCACTGCAGCGCCACTTCAACGCCGATACCGTCTTTTTCGGTGGAGAAGTAGAAGATATTCGGGTGGATCGGCGTTTTGTTCTTGTTCAGATACTCAACGAACGCCTTGATACCGCCTTCATAGTGGAAGTGGTCTTCTTTACCATCACGCTTGTCTTTCAGACGAATGGAAACGCCGGAGTTGAGGAACGACAACTCACGCAGACGTTTCGCCAGAATTTCATATTCGAACTCGGTCACATTGGTGAAGGTTTCGAGGCTGGGCCAGAAACGCACCATCGTACCGGTTTTATCGGTGTCGCCAGTAACCGCCAGCGGAGCCTGCGGTACACCGTGTTCGTAGATCTGACGGTGAATTTTACCCTCGCGCTGGATAACCAGCTCCAGTTTTTGCGACAGGGCGTTTACTACCGAAACACCAACGCCGTGCAGACCGCCGGACACTTTATAGGAGTTATCGTCAAATTTACCGCCTGCGTGCAGGACGGTCATGATCACTTCCGCCGCCGATACGCCCTCTTCCGGGTGAATACCGGTCGGAATACCGCGCCCGTCGTCCTGTACAGAGACAGAGTTATCGGCGTGAATGGTGACGATAATTTCTTTACAGTGACCCGCGAGCGCTTCGTCGATAGCGTTATCTACCACCTCGAATACCATGTGGTGCAGACCGGTGCCGTCATCCGTGTCGCCGATATACATACCCGGGCGCTTACGCACCGCATCCAGCCCTTTCAGGACTTTGATACTGGAGGAGTCATAAGAATTCGACATCAACGTTTCTCGCTCATTTATACTTGGGTTAATCCGTTATTTTACCCTTTTCCACGGTAAACATCTTCGAATTTTCGTCCGACATGTCTATAACGTGTTCAGCACTGATCGCGCTGACAAAGACCTGTGATTGCGTCGCTTTTAAGCGGCTGGCAAGCAGCCCGCGACGCTCATCATCAAGCTCAGAGGCAAAATCATCTATCAGGTAGAGACACCGCCGCCCGCTTTCACGGGTGAGGAACTCTCCTTGCGCCAGACGTAAGGCGCACATCAGCAGCTTGAGCTGCCCACGCGATAAGGTATCTTCCACCGGCGCACCGTCGGCGCGAATGCGTAAGTCCGCTTTATGCGGGCCGTGCGCGGTGTAGGTTAGCTGGCGATCGCGGTCAAAATTACGTTCCAGCACCTCAGCGTACTCTGTCTCTTTCTCCCAGCCGCGCTGGAAAGAGAAAGTCAGAGAAAATTCAGGGAGAAATTGCTTACAGGTATCGGCCATATCAGCCGCGATACCGGCGCTATACTCCGCGCGCCAGGTGCTGATTTGCTCCGCTAGCGGGATCAATTCTTTATCCCACGGGCGTAGCTGTTCGTAACGTGTCACCTGACGCAGCGCCGCATTGCGCTGCTTGAGCAATCGCTTGAGATTGCTCCAGGCGGTGAAAAATCCGGGTTCGTTGTGAAAGCATCCCCAGTCGAGGAATGCTCTTCTGTATTTGGGGCCGCCGTTGAGTAAAGTAAACCCTTCTGGCGTGATCAGTTGCATCGGCATCAGATGCGCCAGCTCCGCGACTTTATGCCCATCAGTACCGTCGATACGGACTTTGCTGTCGCCCTGTTTGTCTTTGGTTAAGCCAATCGCCGTCTCGCGCTCTTCGCCCTGCAAACGCCCGTGGAGCACAAATGCTTCCTGCTCATGGCGAATAACGCGACCAATCTGCAAACTACGAAACGCCCGACCGTGGCCGAGCGTATAGATGGCTTCCAGCACGCTGGTTTTGCCACTGCCGTTGGCACCTACCAGAAAGTTAAAGCCAGGAGATAAAGCGAGATCCGCGGTTTCGATATTGCGGAAATCGCGGATCAACAAGCGGGTGAGGGACATTACAGTCTCATTGGCATGACAACATAAGCCGCGCTCTGGCTAGCCGCATCTTCAATCTGCACGCTGGAAACCGAATCGGTCAGCATCATGCGCACGTTTTCGCATTTCAGCGCGTTCAGGACATCCAGCACATAGCTGACGTTGAAGCCGATTTCCATCTCCGCACCGCTGTAGGTAACGTCGAGGATCTCTTCCGCTTCTTCCTGTTCCGGGTTATTGGCGGTGATTTTCAGCTGGTTTTCGCTGACATACAGACGCACACCGCGGAATTTCTCGTTAGAGAGAATTGCCGCACGAGCAAACGCCTGCTTGAGTAAATCACAGCCTGCTTCCAGATGTTTGTCCGGGTTCTTCGGCAGAACGCGGCGGTAATCCGGGAAGCGACCATCAACCAGTTTGGAAGTGAAGATAAAGTCGCCGACGTGGGCACGAATATTGTTGCTACCAATCTGCACGCGCAGCGGATTGTCGCCGCCGTCGAGCATACGCATCAGTTCAATCACACCTTTACGCGGCACGATCACCGAATGGCTTGGCAAAGATTGACCAATTGGCATTGAACAGACCGCCAGACGGTGGCCGTCGGTCGCCACGGTGCGCAGTTCTTCACCTTCGGTTTCAAACAGCATACCGTTTAAGTAATAGCGAACGTCCTGATGCGCCATAGAAAACTGGGTCGCTTCAATCAGACGCTTCATCGTCGCCTGCGGCAGGGTAAATTCGACTTCACTCTGCCAGTCATCGAGGTTCGGGAAATCCGCCGCTGGCAGGGTAGACAGCGAAAAACGGCTACGCCCGGAGCGCACCAACATTCGCTCACCTTCCAGCTGCACGGCAATTTCCGCGCCTTCAGGCAGACCACGGCAGATATCAAAGAATTTGCGCGCCGGAACGGTCGTCGCCCCTGGTTCGTGCGGCTGAACCAGCGCAACGCGTGCCACCATTTCCATCTCGAGATCAGTACCGGTCAGCGACAACGTACCGTCAGCAACCTGTAACAGCAGATTACCGAGAATCGGTAGCGTAGGACGACCACCTAACGGACCGCTCACCTGTTGTAGCGGTTTTAATAAATGCTCACGTTCTACGGTAAATTTCATAGGTTTACGATGACAATGTTCTGATTAAATTAGAGAAATCTTCTTTGATATCGTGACTCTCTTCACGCAATTGCTCGATCTTACGGCAGGCATGAAGCACCGTCGTGTGGTCACGACCACCAAACGCATCGCCAATCTCCGGCAGACTGTGGTTAGTCAGCTCTTTCGCCAGCGCCATCGCCATCTGACGTGGACGCGCTACCGAACGGGATCGACGTTTGGAAAGGAGATCCGCGACTTTGATCTTGTAGTACTCTGCCACCGTCTTCTGAATATTGTCGATAGTGACCAGTTTTTCCTGCAAAGCCAGTAAGTCGCGCAGCGCCTCACGTACGAAGTCAATCGTGATCGCCCGTCCGGTAAAGTTGGCGTTAGCAATGACGCGGTTCAGCGCCCCTTCCAGCTCACGTACGTTAGATCGTAGACGCTTGGCAATAAAGAACGCGACTTCGCCCGGCAAACGAATGTCGTTTTCGTCGGCCTTTTTCATCAGGATCGCCACGCGGGTTTCCAGCTCTGGCGGTTCGATCGCTACAGTCAGCCCCCAGCCGAAGCGAGATTTCAAACGATCCTCAACACCGTTGATCTCTTTCGGATAGCGATCCGACGTGAGGATGATCTGCTGATTACCTTCCAGCAGGGCGTTAAAGGTATGGAAAAACTCTTCCTGGGATCGTTCTTTATTGGCGAAAAACTGAATATCGTCGATCAGCAGCGCATCAACGGAACGGTAGTAGCGTTTAAACTCTTCGATCGCATTGTTTTGCAGGGCTTTTACCATGTCCTGAACAAAGCGTTCGGAGTGCATATAAACCACTTTGGCATTCGGCTTGCGCGCCATAATGCCATTACCCACCGCATGAAGCAGGTGGGTTTTACCCAGCCCCGTGCCGCCATAAAGGAACAGCGGGTTATAGGCGCCGCCCGGGTTGTCTGCCACCTGGCGAGCCGCCGCGCGCGCCAGCTGGTTAGATTTACCTTCGACGAAGTTATCAAACGTATGTTTAACGTTGACGTTGGAACGATAGGTCGGTTCTGCCGGAGCCGGAACATTATCCCAGCCTGAGCGCGTAGAAGGCGCAGCACGTTGCGGCTGCACCTGCGCTGCCTGAGCGGGTGCAACTGTATTGCTGGCAGGGACTTTCAGCGTTTGTGTCACGGGCTTTGTGCCCACTTCAAAACGCAGCTGTGGGGCATCCGCTCCGCAGAAACTGGTTAGCAGTCCATTGATATTATTAAGGTACTTGTCCCTTACCCAATCGAGGACAAAACGGTTTGGCGCGTACAAGGCCAGCGTGTTATCGCTCAGTTCCGCCTGCAATGGGCGTATCCACATACTGAATTCTGTGGCTGGTAACTCATCCTGCAATCGGGCAAGACACTGCTGCCAAAGCGAAAGTGACACGGCGGACTCCACTCGAACAAAAGTCGATTATGACTAAGGCTGAAACATTCATGATTGTTGACGCACGTCGAAAAGACCCTGCATGAGGGTGACGCACGAACCGCTGTCTGCGGTTATATGCCCGATCAAGATCCTGCAAAACGATCGGGACCGCGGATCATAGCCTAAACTGCGCAAGAGATCTTCTGTTTCTCACAGATTTTCCCGATTTATCCACAGGGCTTTCCAGAACTCGCTAAGTGTAAACGATCCTGCCGCAAGGCGGGCACGATTTACGCCGCATATTGGAAAATTTAATGACCTTAGACAAAATTAGGCTTAATCGATCTAATAAAGATCCTGGACGATCCTTGCGCTTTACCCGGTAGCCCGTATAATCCTCGCCCCGACGCGCCATGCTGGTTTTCACTGGTGTGAAGCCGTACATTTTCCCAGCGAAAAGGTGCGGAAAAGCGCGGTAAATAAGGAAAGAGAATTGACTCCGGAGTGTACAATTATTACAATCCGGCCTCTTTAATCACCCATGGCTTCGGTGTCCATCGTTTCATTTTTCGGCGGATATCCAATAAAGCCATTGAATTTATTCAAGTTTAGGTAGAAATCGCCATGAAACGCACTTTTCAACCGTCTGTACTGAAGCGCAACCGTTCTCACGGCTTCCGTGCTCGTATGGCTACTAAAAATGGTCGTCAGGTTCTGGCACGTCGTCGTGCTAAAGGCCGCGCTCGTCTGACCGTTTCTAAGTAATATAGCTAACCCCTGCGTGGTTAAGCTCGCATTTCCCAGGGAGTTACGTTTGTTAACTCCCAGTCAATTCACATTCGTCTTCCAGCAGCCACAACGGGCTGGCACGCCGCAAATTACCATTCTCGGCCGCCTGAATTCGCTGGGGCATCCCCGTATCGGTCTTACTGTCGCCAAGAAAAACGTTCGACGCGCGCATGAACGCAATCGGATTAAACGTCTGACGCGTGAAAGCTTCCGTCTGCGCCAACATGAACTCCCGGCTATGGATTTCGTGGTGGTGGCGAAAAAAGGGGTTGCCGACCTCGATAACCGTGCTCTCTCGGAAGCGTTGGAAAAATTATGGCGCCGCCACTGTCGCCTGGCTCGCGGGTCCTGATAGCCCTCATTCGGGTCTATCAACGCCTGATTAGTCCGCTACTCGGGCCGCATTGTCGTTTCACTCCAACCTGTTCAAGCTACGGAATTGAGGCATTGCGCAGGTTTGGAGTGATAAAAGGCAGTTGGTTGACGGTGAAACGCGTATTAAAATGCCACCCTTTACACCCTGGTGGTGACGATCCCGTCCCGCCCGGACCATTTGATACCAGAGAACACTAACGATGGATTCGCAACGCAATCTTTTAGTCATCGCTTTGCTGTTCGTGTCTTTCATGATCTGGCAAGCTTGGGAGCAGGATAAAAACCCGCAACCTCAGGCCCAACAGACCACGCAGACAACGACCACCGCAGCGGGTAGCGCCGCCGACCAGGGCGTACCGGCCAGTGGCCAGGGGAAACTGATTTCGGTTAAGACCGACGTGCTTGATCTGACCATCAACACCCGTGGTGGTGATGTTGAACAGGCTCTGCTCCCGGCTTACCCGAAAGAGCTGAACTCTACCCAGCCGTTCCAGCTGCTGGAAACTTCACCGCAGTTTATTTATCAGGCACAGAGCGGTCTGACCGGTCGTGATGGCCCGGATAACCCGGCTAACGGCCCGCGTCCGCTGTATAACGTTGAAAAAGACGCTTATGTGCTGGCTGAAGGCCAAAACGAACTGCAGGTGCCGATGACGTATACCGACGCGGCAGGCAACACGTTTACCAAAACGTTTGTCCTGAAACGTGGTGATTACGCTGTCAACGTCAACTACAACGTGCAGAACGCTGGCGAAAAACCGCTGGAGATCTCCACCTTTGGTCAGTTGAAGCAATCCATCAATCTGCCACCGCATCTCGACACTGGAAGCAGCAACTTCGCACTGCATACCTTCCGTGGCGCAGCGTACTCCACGCCTGACGAGAAGTACGAGAAATACAAGTTCGATACCATTGCCGATAACGAAAACCTGAACATCTCTTCGAAAGGTGGTTGGGTGGCGATGCTGCAACAGTATTTCGCGACTGCGTGGATCCCGCATAACGACGGCACCAACAACTTCTACACCGCTAATCTGGGTAACGGCATCGCCGCTATCGGCTATAAATCTCAGCCGGTACTGGTTCAGCCTGGTCAGACTGGCGCGATGAACAGCACCCTGTGGGTTGGCCCGGAAATCCAGGACAAAATGGCAGCTGTTGCTCCGCACCTGGATCTGACCGTTGATTACGGTTGGTTGTGGTTCATTTCTCAGCCGCTGTTCAAACTGCTGAAATGGATCCATAGCTTTGTGGGTAACTGGGGCTTCTCCATTATCATCATCACCTTTATCGTTCGTGGCATCATGTACCCGCTGACCAAAGCGCAGTACACCTCCATGGCGAAGATGCGTATGCTGCAGCCGAAGATTCAGGCTATGCGTGAGCGTCTGGGCGATGACAAACAGCGTATCAGCCAGGAAATGATGGCGCTGTACAAAGCTGAGAAGGTTAACCCGCTGGGTGGCTGCTTCCCGCTGATTATCCAGATGCCAATCTTCCTGGCGTTGTACTACATGCTGATGGGTTCCGTTGAACTGCGTCAGGCGCCGTTCGCACTGTGGATCCACGACCTGTCTGCACAGGACCCGTACTACATCCTGCCGATCCTGATGGGCGTAACGATGTTCTTCATTCAGAAGATGTCGCCGACCACTGTGACCGACCCGATGCAGCAGAAGATCATGACCTTTATGCCGGTCATCTTCACCGTGTTCTTCCTGTGGTTCCCGTCAGGTCTGGTGCTGTACTATATCGTCAGCAACCTGGTTACCATTATTCAGCAGCAGCTGATTTACCGTGGTCTGGAAAAACGTGGCCTGCATAGCCGCGAGAAGAAAAAATCCTGATTCGGTGAGTTTTCGCTAAAATAAGGGCGGTCAGTTGACCGCCTTTTTTCTTTTCGTAGGGCGGATAAGCACCGCGCATCCGCCACACAAAGCAACAGGAACATCATGAGCGATAATGACACTATCGTAGCCCAGGCCACGCCTCCGGGACGTGGCGGCGTTGGCATCCTGCGCATCTCCGGCCTCAAAGCCCGTGAAGTTGCCGAAACCGTGCTGGGTAAACTGCCTAAGCCGCGCTACGCCGATTATCTTCCGTTTAAAGACGCCGACGGCAGCGTGCTCGATCAGGGGATTGCGCTATGGTTCCCTGGCCCGAACTCGTTCACCGGCGAAGATGTGCTGGAACTGCAGGGTCATGGCGGTCCGGTGATCCTCGACCTGCTGTTAAAACGTATTCTGACCATTCCCGGCCTGCGAATTGCCCGCCCTGGCGAGTTTTCAGAACGCGCGTTTCTTAACGATAAACTTGATTTAGCCCAGGCAGAAGCGATTGCCGATCTGATCGATGCCAGCTCGGAACAGGCAGCCCGTTCGGCGCTTAATTCGCTGCAAGGCGCGTTCTCCGCACGGGTTAATCATCTGGTAGAAGCCCTTACCCACCTGCGTATTTACGTCGAAGCGGCGATTGATTTCCCCGATGAAGAGATCGATTTCCTCTCCGACGGCAAAATTGAAGCCCAGCTCAATGACGTGATTGCCGATCTTGACGCGGTACGCGCCGAAGCTCGTCAGGGCAGCCTGTTGCGCGAAGGGATGAAAGTGGTGATTGCCGGACGTCCTAACGCCGGTAAATCGAGCCTGCTGAACGCGCTGGCTGGGCGTGAAGCGGCGATCGTAACTGATATCGCCGGAACCACGCGTGACGTGCTGCGTGAGCATATCCACATTGACGGAATGCCGCTGCATATCATCGACACCGCCGGGCTACGTGAAGCCAGTGACGAAGTGGAACGTATTGGTATCGAGCGCGCATGGCAGGAAATTGAACAAGCCGACCGTGTGCTGTTTATGGTTGATGGCACCACCACGGATGCTGTTGATCCGGCAGTGATCTGGCCGGAATTTATCGCCCGTCTGCCCGCCAAACTACCGATCACCGTCGTGCGCAATAAAGCCGATATCACCGGCGAAACGCTGGGAATGAGCGAAGTGAACGGTCACGCGTTAATTCGTCTCTCGGCAAGAACTGGTGAAGGTGTGGACGTGCTGCGTAACCATCTCAAACAGAGCATGGGCTTTGACACCAACATGGAAGGCGGCTTCCTGGCGCGTCGTCGCCACCTACAGGCACTGGAACAGGCAGCGGAGCATTTGCAGCAAGGTAAAGCGCAATTGTTGGGCGCATGGGCGGGCGAATTGCTGGCGGAAGAGCTGCGCCTGGCGCAGCAGAACTTGAGCGAGATTACCGGGGAGTTTACCTCTGACGACCTACTGGGGCGGATTTTCTCCAGCTTCTGTATCGGTAAGTAACCGCACTTACGAAGCCGCATCTGGTAGTCAGGATGCGGCTTTGTTTTCCTGTTTGCATTCTTTTTATTAATCAATTCATCTTATAAACATTAAAATTTTAATGCCGCGTATTTTTCTGAAAAAAAACATTTAATAATGCAGCTCGAACGATTGTGATTCGATTCACATTTAATAAACTTAGGAATAGATATAAAAATCTTAATGTAATAGTGTAGCAACATGTCTTTCGAGGATAAGTGCATTATGAATATCTTACATATATGTGTGACCTCAAAGTGGTTCAATATTGACAACAAGATTGTCGATCACCGCCCTTAATTTGCCCTTCTGTAGCCATCACCAGAGCCAAACCAATTAGATTCAATGTGATCTATTAGTTTGCCATGCCTTAATTTTACCTTTTAGACAAGCCATTATTGTTTTATCTATTTGCTCGTCTAAATAAATGTACTCGTATACATAATTATGGTGAATTAATGGTTATTGCAGACGCAATATTCACAGGGATCACTGTAATTAAAATAAATGAAGGATTATGCAATGGAAAACTTTAAACATCTCCCTGAACCGTTCCGCATTCGTGTTATTGAGCCAGTAAAACGTACGACTCGCGCTTACCGTGAAGAAGCGATTATTAAATCTGGTATGAACCCGTTCCTGCTGGATAGCGAAGATGTGTTTATCGATTTACTGACCGACAGCGGCACCGGGGCGGTAACGCAGAGTATGCAGGCTGCGATGATGCGCGGCGACGAAGCCTACAGTGGCAGCCGCAGCTACTATGCGTTAGCCGAGTCAGTAAAAAATATCTTTGGTTATCAATACACTATTCCGACCCACCAGGGCCGTGGCGCAGAGCAAATCTATATTCCGGTACTGATTAAAAAACGCGAGCAGGAAAAAGGCCTGGATCGCAGCAAAATGGTGGCGTTCTCTAACTATTTCTTCGATACCACTCAGGGCCATAGCCAGATTAACGGCTGTACCGTGCGTAACGTCTATATCAAAGAAGCCTTCGATACTGGCGTACGTTACGACTTTAAAGGCAACTTTGACCTCGAAGGATTAGAACGCGGTATTGAAGAAGTTGGCCCGAATAACGTGCCGTATATCGTTGCGACCATTACCAGCAACTCCGCAGGCGGCCAGCCGGTTTCACTGGCAAATATGAAAGCGATGTACAGCATTGCGAAGAAATACGATATTCCGGTAGTGATGGACTCCGCGCGCTTTGCCGAAAACGCCTATTTCATCAAACAGCGTGAAGCGGAATATAAAGACTGGACTATCGAGCAGATCACTCGCGAAACCTATAAATATGCCGATATGCTGGCGATGTCCGCCAAGAAAGATGCGATGGTGCCGATGGGCGGCCTGCTGTGCGTGAAAGACGACAGCTTCTTCGATGTCTACACCGAATGCAGAACGCTGTGCGTAGTGCAGGAAGGCTTCCCGACTTATGGCGGTCTGGAAGGCGGTGCGATGGAGCGTCTGGCGGTGGGGCTGTATGACGGCATGAACCATGACTGGCTGGCTTATCGTATTGCGCAGGTGCAATATCTGGTCGATGGTCTGGAAGAGATTGGCGTAGTATGCCAGCAGGCGGGCGGTCATGCGGCGTTCGTTGATGCCGGTAAACTGTTGCCACATATCCCGGCAGATCAATTCCCGGCACAGGCACTGGCGTGCGAATTGTATAAAGTTGCCGGTATCCGTGCGGTAGAAATTGGTTCCTTCCTGTTAGGTCGCGATCCGAAAACCGGTAAACAACTGCCATGCCCGGCAGAACTGCTGCGTTTAACCATTCCACGCGCAACATATACCCAAACACATATGGACTTCATTATTGAAGCCTTCAAACATGTGAAAGAGAACGCGACAAATATTAAAGGATTAACCTTTACCTACGAACCAAAAGTATTGCGTCACTTCACCGCAAAACTGAAAGAAGTTTAATTAACACTACAGAGTGGCTATAAGGATGTTAGCCACTCTATTTCCCCTACACCCTCAATAACAAAAATAGCCTTCCTCTAAAGGTGGCATCATGACTGATCAATCAGAAAAAAAGCACTCTGCATTTTGGGGTGTTATGGTTATAGCCGGTACAGTAATTGGCGGTGGGATGTTTGCTTTACCTGTTGACCTTGCCGGTGCCTGGTTTTTTTGGGGCGCTTTTATTCTTATTATCGCCTGGTTTTCAATGTTACATTCAGGCCTATTATTATTAGAAGCGAACTTAAATTATCCCGTCGGCTCCAGTTTTAACACCATCACCAAAGATTTAATTGGCAACACCTGGAACATTATTAGCGGTATTACCGTTGCCTTCGTTCTCTATATTCTCACTTATGCTTATATCTCTGCTAACGGCGCAATCATTAGCGAAACGATATCGATGAATTTGGGTTATCACGCTAATCCACGCATTGTCGGGATCTGTACGGCCATTTTCGTTGCCAGCGTATTGTGGATAAGCTCTTTAGCCGCCAGTCGTATTACCTCGCTGTTCCTCGGGCTGAAGATTATCTCCTTTGTGATCGTGTTTGGTTCTTTCTTCTTCCAGGTCGATTATTCCATTCTGCGCGATTCCACCAGCACCACTGCGGGAACGTCTTACTTCCCGTATATCTTTATGGCTTTGCCGGTGTGTCTGGCGTCATTTGGTTTCCACGGCAATATTCCCAGTCTGATTATTTGCTATGGCAAAAAGAAAGATAAACTAATCAAAAGCGTGGTTTTCGGCTCGCTGCTGGCACTGGTGATTTATCTCTTCTGGCTTTATTGCACGATGGGGAATATCTCGCGAGAAAGTTTTAAAGCGATCATCTCCTCGGGCGGCAACGTTGATTCACTGGTAAAAACGTTCCTCGGCACCAAACAGCATGGCATTATCGAATTTTGCCTGCTGGTGTTCTCCAACTTAGCTGTCGCCAGTTCGTTCTTTGGCGTCACGCTTGGGCTGTTCGATTACCTGGCGGATCTGTTTAAGATTGATAACTCCCACGGCGGACGTTTCAAAACCGTGCTGTTAACCTTCCTGCCACCCGCTTTGTTGTATCTCGTCTTCCCGAATGGCTTTATTTACGGGATTGGCGGTGCCGGACTGTGCGCCACCATCTGGGCGGTCATTATCCCTGCGGTACTGGCAATCCAAGCTCGCAAGAAGTTTCCCAATCAGATATTCACGGTCTGGGGCGGCAATCTTATTCCGGCGATTGTCATTATCTTTGGTATCACCGTGATTTTGTGCTGGTTCGGCAACGTCTTTAACGTGTTACCTAAATTTGGCTAAGCCCTTAAAGAAGCCAGCGGTCATTCGCTGGCTTAAGACTGATGACAAACGTAAAATTGCCTGATGCGCTACGCTTATCAGGCCTACCTTATCTCTGTAATGTTTTGAATTTGCGTATTTTCGTAGGCCGGATAGGGCGTCCACGCCGCATCCGGCATGAATAAAGTGCACTTTATCAACAACCTGAAGCCAGCCATCCACTAGGTTCTTGCCTGAAAGGAAATCTCTTTTGTCCAAATGGCAACTCGCCTGATTCTCCTTCACCACGTATGCTTTGCGTCACCTTCCCGTCAGGACGCTTTATCCCATGTCCCGCTTTTTAATTTGTAGTTTTGCCCTGGTTTTACTCTATCCCGCAGGTATTGATATGTACCTGGTCGGCTTACCGCGCATCGCCGCCGATCTCAATGCCAGCGAAGCGCAGTTGCATATTGCGTTCTCCGTTTACCTTGCGGGGATGGCAGCAGCAATGTTATTTGCCGGTAAAGTGGCCGACCGTTCAGGGAGAAAACCTGTCGCCATCCCCGGAGCGGCGCTATTTATTATCGCCTCTGTGCTCTGTTCACTGGCTGAAACCAGTGCGTTATTTCTTGCAGGACGCTTTCTGCAGGGACTCGGCGCGGGCTGTTGTTACGTAGTGGCATTCGCGATTTTACGCGACACGCTGGACGATCGACGTCGGGCAAAAGTGCTGTCATTACTCAACGGCATTACCTGCATCATTCCGGTGTTAGCGCCAGTGCTTGGCCACCTGATTATGCTTAAGTTCCCGTGGCAGAGCCTGTTCTGGGTAATGGCGCTGATGAGTGTCGCGGTACTCATGTTGTCATTGTTTATTTTAAAAGAAACCCGCCCTGCGGCACCTGCCGCTTCGGGCAAAACACGAGAAAATACCGAGTCGTTGCTTAACCGCTTTTTCCTCAGCCGAGTGCTTATCACCACCCTCAGCGTCTCAGTCATCCTTACCTTCGTGAATACGTCGCCAGTATTGCTGATGGAAATCATGGGCTTTGCGCGCGGAGAATACGCCACCATTATGGCGTTGACCGCTGGCGTCAGCATGACCGTTTCATTTTCTACGCCATTTGCGCTGGGAATTTTTAAGCCACGTACGTTGATGATCACCTCGCAGGTGTTATTTCTGGCGGCGGGAATCATCCTTGCGGTTTCGCCTTCCCATGCAGTTTCGCTGTTTGGCATCACGTTGATTTGCGCTGGTTTTTCGGTGGGATTCGGCGTAGCAATGAGTCAGGCATTAGGGCCGTTTTCATTACGCGCGGGCGTAGCCAGTTCGACATTAGGCATTGCACAGGTTTGCGGTTCATCACTGTGGATTTGGCTAGCGGCGGTAGTCGGCGTAGGCGCATGGAATATGCTGATCGGGATTCTGATTGCCTGTAGCATAGTGAGCCTGTTGCTGATTATGCTCGTCGCGCCTGGACGCCCCGTTACCGCTCATGAAGAAATCCATCACCACACTTGATCTGAATTTGCTGCTCTGCCTGCAACTGCTGATGCAGGAGCGCAGCGTGACCAAAGCGGCGAAGCGGATGAATGTGACGCCTTCGGCGGTGAGCAAATCTCTGGCAAAGCTTCGGATATGGTTTGATGACCTGCTCTTTGTGAACTCACCGCTGGGCCTGACGCCAACGCCGCTGATGGTCAGCATGGAGCAAAATCTGGCGGAGTGGATGCAAATGAGCAATTTGCTGCTGGATAAACCGCACCACCAAACGCCACGTGGTCTGAAGTTTGAGCTGGCAGCAGAATCGCCGCTGATGATGATTATGTTTAATGCGCTGTCGAAACATATTTACCAACGTTACCCACAGGCGACGATTAAACTACGCAACTGGGATTATGACTCGTTGGATGCAATTATTCGTGGCGAAGTGGATATCGGCTTTACCGGACGAGAAAGCCACCCCCGCTCGCGAGAACAGCTTAGCCTTCTGCCGTTGTCTATTGATTATGACGTATTATTTACAGACTTACCGTGCGTCTGGTTACGCAAAGATCATCCGGCGCTGCGTGAAGAATGGGATCTGGATACTTTTTTACGTTATCCACATATCAGCATTTGCTGGGAACAGAGCGATACCTGGGCGCTGGACAATGTGTTGCAGGAATCAGGACGCGAACGCACGATTGCCATGAGTCTGCCGGAATTCGAGCAGTCACTGTTTATGGCGGCGCAGCCCGACAATCTGCTACTGGCGACCGCACCGCGCTACTGTCAGTACTACAACCAACTCCACCAGCTTCCACTGGTTGCACTCCCTCTCCCGTTTGACGAAATCCAGCAAAAAAAGCTGGAAGTGCCGTTTACTCTGCTGTGGCACAAACGGAACAGCCATAACCCGAAGATCGTCTGGTTACGGGAAACCATTAAAAATCTTTACGCCTCGATGACATAATTAAATCGTATAAAACGCGACCATATTTCGCGATAAAATGTAAAAAACATGTAATAAATTTGTCTGAATCGAACTTTTCGCCGCTTTAGTCTGTCCATAATTTCAGTAAATGATTACTCTGTATTCATAATGGACCATTAAGCATGGAGCGAAAAATGGCGACTCACTTTGCCCGAGGGATTTTAACGGAAGGACACCTGATATCTGTTCGTCTACCCTCCCAGTGTCATCAAGAAGCCCTAAATCTTCCCCCTCATCGTCAAAGTCGTTTCCTGGCGTCCAGAGGTTTACTCGCAGAACTGATGTTCTTGCTGTACGGCATTAGTGAATTGCCGGAAATCGTCACCCAGGCTAAAGGAAAACCGGTTTTCCACGATAAAAATTTACCATCATTTTCAATAGCCTATGCCGGAAACATGGTCGGAGTGGCGTTAACAACTGAAGGTGAATGTGGCCTCGATATGGAACTACAGCGCGCGACTCGCGGGTTTCATAGCCCTCACGCGCCCGATAACCATGCTTTTTCCAGCAATGAATCACTATGGATCAGTAAGCAAAACGATCCTAACGAAGCGCGAGCGCAGCTCATCACGCTGCGCCGAAGCGTGCTAAAACTTACCGGTGATGTTTTGAATGACGACCCGCGAAATCTGCAGTTGATGCCCATTGCGGGACGCCTGAAATGTGCCCATGTAAATCATGTAGAAGCGATATGCGACGCAGAGGAAGTGCTGGTATGGTCCGTGGCGGTCAGCCCAGCGATTGAAAAGCTCAATGTCTGGGAGTTTGATGGCAAGCAAGGCTGGAAAAGCCTGCCGGATATTCACAGCCGCGCCAATAATCCTACCAGCCGGATGATGCGTTTTGCCCAGCTCTCTACCGTGAAGTCATTTTTGCCAAATTGATAGACAACCACAGGAGTCATCATGTCTGAAAAATTGAAGGTGGTTACGTTATTGGGAAGCCTGCGCAAAGGTTCATTTAATGGCATGGTTGCACGTACGCTGCCGAAAATTGCCCCAGCGGGTATGGAAGTTAACGCGTTGCCATCTATTGCTGACATTCCCTTATATGACGCAGACGTACAGCAGGAAGACGGTTTTCCAGCAACGGTTGAAACTCTGGCGGAACAGATTCGTCAGGCAGATGGTGTGGTGATCGTGACGCCGGAATATAACTACTCGGTGCCGGGTGGACTGAAAAATGCCATCGACTGGCTTTCCCGCCTGCCCGATCAGCCATTGGCCGGTAAACCGGTGTTGATTCAGACCAGCTCAATGGGCGTAATTGGCGGCGCACGCTGTCAGTATCATCTGCGCCAGATTCTGGTCTTCCTGGATGCAATGGTGATGAACAAACCAGAGTTTATGGGCGGTGTGATTCAGAACAAAGTCGATCCGCAGACAGGAGAAGTGATTGATCAGGGAACGCTAGACCACCTGACCGGGCAGTTGACCGCATTTGGCGAGTTTATTCAACGCGTTAAGATCTAAATAAAAAACCCGCCAGCAATCATGCATGGCGGGTTTTTAACGCGCTATCGATTTTAGTGGGCGTCGATAAAGACAATTTTCAGCACAAACAGCAGCGCCACGATAATCACGCACGGGCTAAGGTCGCGCAGACGGCCTGTACCGATTTTCATCACGCAGTAGGAGATAAAGCCCAGCGCAATACCTTCGGTAATCGAGAAGCTAAACGGCATCATCACGGCAGTAATAAACGCCGGAACGGATTCGGTGAGATCCTGCCATTTCACACGCGCAAGACTTGATGTCATCAGTACGCCAACGTAAATCAGCGCGCCAGCCGCGGCGTAGCCAGGCACCATCCCCGCCAGCGGCGACAGGAAGATAACCAGCAGGAACAGCAAACCAACAACCACTGCCGTCAGACCAGTACGCCCACCAACGGAAACGCCGGAAGAAGATTCAATATACGCCGTAACAGAAGAAGTGCCGATAAACGAACCGGTCACGGAAGAGATACTGTCGACATACAGCGCCTGCTTCATGCGCGGGAATTTACCTTTCTCATCCGCCAGACCTGCTTTATCAGTCACGCCAATCAGCGTACCGGAGGAGTCAAACAGGTTAACCAGCATGAAAGAGAAAATCACGCCAGCCAGTCCGAGGTTGAATGAACCAGCTAAATCCACATGCCCCACCACGGTCATCACGCTCGGCGGCGCGGAGACAATGCCGTTGTAGTGCACATCACCCAACATCCAGCCCAGCAGCGTTGTCACCACGATAGAAACCAGCACCGCTGCGTGAATGTTACGTGAAGCCAGAATGGCGATGATGAAGAAGCCGAGGATACCCAGCAGCACACTGTGAGAAGTCAGATTACCGATACTCACCAGCGTTTCCGGATTAGCGACAATCACACCTGCGTTTTTCAGCCCCATCATGCCGATGAACAGGCCGATACCGCTGGTGATCCCCACACGCAGACTCACCGGAATGTTGGCAATCATCCAGTAGCGAACACGGAAGATTGTCAGTAACAGCAGACCAATTGCGCCCCAGAAGATTGCACCCATCCCGACCTGCCACGGTAAGCCCATCGCCTGCACAACGACAAAGGCGAAGAATGCGTTCAGGCCCATAGCTGGTGCTAGCGCAACTGGAAGATTAGCAAACAGCCCCATCAGAATACTGCCGAACGCAGCAATCAGACAGGTGGTGACGAAGACGGCGCTGGTGTCCATGCCAGCAACGCCGAGAATTTGCGGGTTAACAAAAACGATGTAAACCATCGTCAGGAAGGTGGTAAAACCGGCGATCACTTCGGTCCGTGCCGTCGTGCCATGTTCGCGCAGTTTAAACACGCGTTCCAGCATCCCCTGGCCAGAAGCCTGGGTTGTGTGTTGTTGACTCATTATCTATTTCCGAACAAGGAGGGAAAATACGTCGCTATCGTATACCAAAATGAGACAATATGGACGGCTGAAGATAACTTTTTTTCATTGTATTTGCTTATACGGCAACGATTGCGTCATGCGAATATGCCTGACGAAAACGTTAAACTAACGATAAAGGAAAGACATGTCCCAGATAGAAGCGGTATTTTTCGACTGCGACGGTACGCTGGTCGACAGTGAGGTTATTTGCTCTCGAGCCTATGTCACGATGTTCAGGGAATTTGGCATTAACGTTGACCTTGAAGAAATTTTTACCCGCTTTAAAGGCGTAAAACTCTACGAAATCATCGACATCATTAGCAAAGAACAGGGCGTAGAAATAGTCCGTGCCGATGCCGAACACGTTTACCGTGCGGAAGTGGCGCGCCTGTTTGATAGCGAGCTTGAGGTGATTGCAGGAGCGAACGAATTGCTGGCTAGTGTGAAAGTGCCGATGTGCGTCGTCTCTAACGGTCCGGTCAGCAAGATGCAGCATTCGCTTGGTAAGCTCAATATGCTGCACTATTTCCCGGAAAAGTTGTTCAGTGGCTATGACATCCAACGCTGGAAGCCCGACCCGGCGTTAATGTTCCATGCGGCAAAAGCGATGAATGTGAACGTTGAAAACTGCATTCTGGTCGATGACTCCAGCGCCGGTGCGCAGTCAGGAATCGATGCCGGTATGGAGGTGTTTTACTTCTGCGCTGACCCGCACAATAAGCCGATCGTTCATCCGAAAGTCACCACCTTTACCGAGTTGGCGCAGTTACCTGCACTCTGGAAGGCCAGGGGATGGGATATTACGCGATAAATAAAGAAACCCGGTGAGCATTTCTCCGGGCTGATTTCGTACTCGCAGATTGCCGGATGCGGCGTAAACGCCTTATCCGGCCTACAGTTTGCGTTACGCTTTCGAATCTTTCTCTGCCAGCAATTTATCCAGCTCATCACCACCGACGTGGCGGAAATCCTGCCCCTTCACGTAGTAGAAGATGTACTCGCAGATATTCTGGCAGCGGTCGCCAATACGTTCGATTGAACGTGCGCAAAACAGCGCAGTAAGTACGCTCGGAATGGTGCGCGAATCTTCCATCATGTAGGTCATCAACTGACGAACAATCCCTTCGTACTCCTGATCGACTTTTTTATCTTCACGATAAATACGCACCGCTTCGTCAATATCCATGCGCGCAAACGCGTCCAGCACGTCATGCAACATCTGGATAGTGTGACGCCCCAGTGATTCCAGGCTTACCAGCAACGGCTGATGCTGCTGGGAGAATTTCTCCAGTGCAGTGCGACAGATTTTATCCGCCACGTCGCCAATACGCTCCAGTTCGGAAATGGTTTTACTGATAACCATAACCAGACGCAGGTCGCTCGCCGTCGGCTGACGTTTGGCAATTATGCGCACGCAGGCTTCATCGATTGCCACTTCCATCATGTTGACGTTTTTATCGCCTTCGATGACCCGCTTCGCCAGATCGCTGTCCTGGTTGTGCATCGCGGTGATTGCATCAGAAAGCTGCTGCTCCACCATGCCGCCCATGGTCATCACCTGCGTGCGGATGCTTTCCAGTTCGGCGTTGAACTGGCCGGAAATATGTTTATTAAGATTGAGACTGTCCATAACGCACTCCTGAATCAACCGTAACGACCGGTGATGTAGTCTTCTGTTTGTTTCTTCGCTGGCTTGGTGAACAGATCGTCCGTGTTGCTGAACTCAATCAATTCGCCCAGATACATAAACGCCGTGTGGTCGGAACAACGCGCGGCCTGCTGCATGTTGTGGGTTACGATCACCACGGTGTAATCCTGCTTCAGTTCGGTGATCAGTTCTTCAATACGCCCAGTAGAGATGGGGTCGAGCGCCGAACACGGTTCGTCGAGCAGCAGCACTTCCGGGCGAATGGCGATACCACGCGCAATACACAGACGCTGTTGCTGACCGCCAGAGAGAGAGTAACCGCTCTGGTGCAATTTATCTTTGGTTTCGTTCCACAATGCGGCTTTGGTCAATGCCCACTGCACGCGCTCGTCCATGTCAGCACGGGAGAGCTTCTCAAACAGACGCACGCCAAAGGCGATGTTGTCGTAAATGGACATCGGGAACGGCGTCGGTTTCTGGAACACCATGCCCACTTTCGCACGCAGCAGAGCGATATCCTGAGTGTTGGTCAGGATGTTGTCGCCATCGAGCAGAATTTCACCTTCCGCGCGCTGCTCCGGGTACAGTTCAAACATTTTGTTGAAGGTACGCAGCAGCGTCGATTTACCGCAGCCGGACGGCCCGATAAACGCCGTAACCTGGTTTTTAGCGATATCCAGGTTGATGTTTTTCAGGGCATGGAATTTGCCGTAGTAGAAGTTCAAATTACGAACCTGAATTTTACTCGGGGCAGTTTCAACCATACTCATTGCAATCTTTTCCTCATCGTGCCTGATGCACTTCGCTAATCAGGCTTACCGTAGGCCGGATAAGGCGTTCACGCCGCATCCGGCAAAGTGTTAACCGTGTTTATTCTTCGCAAATACAACGCGCGCCAGAATGTTCAGTAGCAGTACGCACAGGGTAATGATCAACACCCCGGCCCAGGCCAGTTGCTGCCATTCCGCAAACGGACTCATCGCAAACTTAAAGATCGTTACCGGCAGGTTGGCGATCGGTTGCATCATGTCCGTGCTCCAGAACTGGTTGGAGAGCGCGGTAAACAGCAGCGGCGCGGTTTCACCAGCAATACGGGCAATCGCCAGCAGGATACCGGTCATAATCCCGGACACCGACGCTTTCAGCGTAATCGCGGAGATCATCTTCCACTTCGGCGTACCCAGCGCATAAGCCGCTTCACGCAGGCTGTCCGGCACCAGTTTCAGCATGTTCTCGGTGGTGCGGATAACAATCGGCACCTGTAACAGCGCCAGTGCAATCACACCCGCCCAGCCGGAGAAATGCTCCATCTGCGCCACCACGATGGTGTAAACAAACAGACCAACCACAATCGACGGCGCGGAGAGCAGAATGTCGTTAATAAAGCGAATCACTTCTGCCAGCCAGGATTTACGACCATATTCCGCCAGATAAATCCCCGCCATAATGCCCAGCGGCGTACCGAATACCGTGGCCCACAAAATTAACAGCCCGCTACCCGCCAGGGCGTTCGCCAGACCACCGCCTTCCGTATTTGGCGGCGGCGTCATTTCAGTGAACAGCGCCAGCGACATACCATCGATACCGCGAGTGATGGTGGACATTAAAATCCAGATCAGCCAGAACAGACCGAAGGCCATCGTCGCCATCGAGAGCGTCAGTGCAATACGGTTTTTGAGGCGGCGACGCGCCTGCATTTTGCGGCGGGATTCTGCCAGCGCCGCAGTGGTTTGCATTTCAACCATAGCCATTAACGTGCCCCCTCATTCTTAGCCAGGCGCATAATCATAAACTTCGATGCGGCGAGGACGATGAAGGTAATCACAAACAGGATCAGGCCCAGTTCCATCAGTGCGGCAACGTGCAGACCGGATTCCGCTTCCGCAAATTCGTTGGCCAGCGCAGAGGTGATACTGTTGCCCGGCATGTACAGCGAGGCGCTGTCGAGCTGGTAGGTGTTACCGATGATAAAGGTCACCGCCATAGTTTCACCGAGCGCGCGCCCCAGACCCAGCATAATGCCACCGATGACCCCATTTTTGGTGAACGGAAGAACGATACGCCAGATAACTTCCCAGGTGGTGCAGCCGATACCGTAGGCCGACTCTTTCATCATCACCGGGGTTTGTTCAAACACATCGCGCATAACTGCCGCAATGTACGGAATGATCATGATGGCGAGGATCACGCCTGCTGCGAGGATACCGATACCAAAGGCCGGGCCGGAGAACAGCGCGCCGACAATCGGGATATTCGACATGATATTGCCGACCGGCTCCTGGAAGTAAACAGCAAACAGCGGCGCGAAGATAAACAGGCCCCACATGCCGTAAACGATACTTGGAATGGCTGCCAGCAGCTCAATGGCGATACCCAGCGGGCGTTTCAGCCAGCCAGGCGCAAGCTCAGTCAGGAACAGGGCGATACCGAAACTCACCGGGACGGCGATCAGCAGCGCGATAAACGAAGTCACCAGCGTACCGTAGATTGGCACCAGCGCCCCGTAGATATCGTTCGGTGCATCCCACTCTTTGGTCCACAGGAAAGCCAGACCAAATTTCTGAATGCTCGGCCAGGAGGAGATGATCAGAGAGACAATAATGCCACCCAACATCAATAGCACAATCAGCGCCGCCAGTTTTACCAGCACGCTGAAAATTATGTCGCCCTTTTTACCCGGTGGGTTAAAAGCAGGCTTGGTTGCAGCCATAAGTTACTCTTCAGTTAAACGCGTTTACAAAGTCATTTTGTAATGCCGGATGCGGCGTTAACGCCTCATCCGGCCTGGAGTTTTATTAGTACAGCGGCTTACCGCTACTGTCTTTAATATTGGTCTTCCACGCAGCGCGAACCTGTTCAACTACGCTATCCGGCAGACTGGCATAATCCAGGTCGTTAGCCTGTTTAGCCCCGGTTTTGTACGCCCAGTCGAAGAACTTCAGCACTTCTGTGCCTTGTTCTGGTTTCTTCTGATCTTTGTGGATCAGAATGAACGTGGTAGAGGTAATAGGCCACGCATCTTCGCCTTTCTGGTTGGTCAGATCCTGAGCGAATGTTTTGCTCCAGTCTGCGCCTTTTGCCGCATTTGCGAAGTTTTCTTCGGTCGGCGCAACAGGTTTACCATCAGCGGAGATCAGTTTGGTGTACGCCAGGTTGTTCTGTTTAGCGTAAGCATATTCAACGTAACCAATCGCACCCGGCAGACGCTGAACGAACGCAGCAATACCGTCATTACCTTTGCCGCCCAGACCGGTTGGCCAGTTTACGGTAGAGCCAGAACCAATTTTGTTTTTCCACTCTTCGTTCACTTTTGCCAGGTAGCTGGTGAAGACGAAGGAAGTCCCGGAGCCATCTGCGCGGCGCACCACGGCGATGTTCTGTGAAGGCAGTTTCAGACCCGGATTCAGTTTGACGATCGCTTCGTCATCCCACTTTTTAATTTTACCCAGGTAGATGTCACCGAGGGTTTTACCATCCAGAACCAGTTCACCAGATTTCAGACCAGGCAGGTTAACCGCCAGCACCACGCCGCCAATTACGGTCGGAAACTGGAACAGACCTTCCTGAGCCAGTTTTTCGTCAGACAGCGGCGCGTCAGAAGCACCGAAATCAACGGTATTGGCGATAATCTGTTTTACGCCACCGGAAGAACCAATGCCCTGGTAGTTAACTTTATTACCGGTTTCTTTTTGGTAAGTGTCAGCCCATTTGGCATACACCGGCGCAGGGAAGGTTGCACCTGCGCCTGTCAGGCTTGCTTCTGCAAATACAGAGAAAGCGCTCATCGATAAGGTCGCGGCGACAACAGTTGCGACGGTGGTACGCATAACTTTCATAATGTCTCCTGGGAGGATTCATAAAGCATTGTTTGTTGGCTACGAGAAGCAAAATAGGACAAACAGGTGACAGTTATATGTAAGGTTTATGACAGTTTTATGACAGAGAGAGAAAGTCTTCCGTCTGATTTAAATAAGCGTTGATATTCAGTTAATTACAAATATTAATAACGAAGAGATGACAGAAAAATTTTCATTCTGTGACAGAGAAAAAGTAGCCGAAGATGACGGGTTGTCACATGGAGTTGGCAGGATGTTTGATTAAAAACATAACAGGAAGAAAAATGCCCCGCTTACGCAGGGCATCCATTTATTACTCAACCGTAACCGATTTCGCCAGGTTACGCGGCTGGTCAACGTCGGTGCCTTTGATCAGCGCGACGTGGTAAGCCAGTAGCTGCAGCGGAACGGTGTAGAAGATCGGTGCAATCACCTCTTGCACATGCGGCATCTCGATGATGTGCATGTTATCGCTACCGACAAAACCTGCATCCTCATCGGCGAAGACGTACAACTGACCGCCACGCGCACGAACTTCTTCAATGTTGGATTTCAGTTTTTCCAACAGTTCGTTGTTCGGTGCAACGACGATAACCGGCATATTCGCGTCAATCAGCGCCAGCGGACCGTGTTTCAGTTCGCCTGCAGCGTAGGCTTCAGCGTGAATGTAAGAGATCTCTTTCAGCTTCAATGCGCCTTCCAGCGCGATCGGGTACTGATCGCCACGGCCCAGGAACAGCGCGTGATGTTTGTCAGAGAAATCTTCCGCCAGGGCTTCAATTCGTTTGTCCTGAGACAGCATCTGCTCAATACGGTTCGGCAGCGCCTGCAGACCATGCACGATATCATGCTCAATGGAGGCATCCAGACCTTTCAGGCGAGACAGTTTCGCCACCAGCATCAACAGCACGGTTAACTGAGTGGTGAATGCTTTGGTGGACGCCACGCCAATTTCAGTACCCGCATTAGTCATCAGCGCCAGATCGGATTCACGCACCAGAGAAGAACCCGGAACGTTACAGATTGCCAGCGAACCAAGGTAACCCAGCTCTTTCGACAGACGCAGGCCAGCCAGGGTATCCGCGGTTTCGCCAGACTGCGACAGGGTGATCATCAGGCTGTTACGACGCACGGCAGATTTGCGATAGCGGAATTCAGAGGCGATTTCGACGTCGCACGGAATACCTGCCAGCGATTCAAACCAGTAGCGGGAAACCATACCGGAGTTATAAGAAGTACCGCAGGCGAGGATCTGAATATGCTCAACCTTCGACAGCAGTTCATCCGCGTTCGGCCCCAGCTCGCTTAAATCCACCTGGCCGTGGCTGATACGCCCGGTAAGGGTGTTTTTGATCGCGTTCGGCTGTTCGTAGATCTCTTTCTGCATGTAGTGACGGTAAATACCTTTATCGCCCGCGTCATATTGCAGATTGGATTCGATATCCTGACGTTTCACTTCCGCGCCAGATTTATCGAAGATGGTTACCGAACGGCGAGTCACTTCGGCAATATCGCCCTCTTCGAGGAAGATAAAGCGACGGGTCACCGGCAGCAGCGCCAGCTGGTCAGAAGCGATAAAGTTTTCGCCCATACCGAGGCCAATAACCAACGGACTACCAGAACGTGCCGCCAGCAGGGTATCCGGGTGACGGGTATCCATAATTACCGTGCCATAAGCGCCACGCAGCTGCGGAATAGCGCGCAGAACAGCTTCACGCAGAGTGCCGCCCTGTTTCAGTTCCCAGTTCACCAGATGAGCAATAACTTCGGTGTCGGTTTCAGACACGAAGGTATAACCACGCGCTTTTAACTCTTCACGCAGCGGTTCATGATTTTCGATAATGCCGTTATGCACCACCACAATGTGTTCAGAAACATGCGGATGCGCATTCACTTCTGAAGGTTCGCCGTGCGTCGCCCAGCGAGTATGAGCAATACCCGTACCGCCATGCAGAGGATGTTCTTCCGCTGCCTGAGCCAGCATCTGGACTTTACCGAGACGACGCAGACGGGTCATATGACCTTCTGCGTCAACAACGGCCAGACCAGCAGAGTCATAACCGCGGTATTCCAGACGACGTAAACCTTCAAGAAGGATTTCTGCTACATCACGTTGCGCGATCGCGCCAACAATTCCACACATAGTTTTTGATTCCGGTTTATATCGTTGTCGGTCAACCTGTATGCCCGTTTTTTCGGGCGCCCCGAGCCTTGTAGAGAGTGGGGTTATTTTTATAGTTACTGCTTGTGGGAGGGAGATTATGTTATCTCCTCATCCCTGGAGGCCGGATTTACCCAGCCAGAATTACTTTTTCTTTACCGGACGACGCCAGCCTTCTTTTTGCGACTGCGGCACGCGGCTGATCGCCAGGGCGTTTTCGCCAACATTACGCGTCACAGTTGTACCGGCAGCAATCGTCGCACCTTTACCCACCGTTACAGGAGCCACCAGCTGGGTGTCGGAACCGACAAAGACATCATCGCCGATAATGGTTTTGAATTTATTCGCTCCATCATAGTTGCAGGTAATGGTTCCCGCACCGATGTTAACGTTATCGCCGATCTCCGCATCGCCCAGGTAAGTCAGATGACCGGCTTTCGAACCTTTACCCAGACGCGCTTTTTTCATCTCAACGAAGTTACCGACGTGTGCGCCTTCCAGCAACTCAGCACCGGGGCGCAGACGGGCAAACGGGCCGATGGTACAGGCTGCTGCCAGATTAGCATCTTCCACTACGGTATACGGGCTAATTTCGCAATCATCGCCAATCACGCTATTTTTAATCACGCATCCGGTGCCGATTTTCACGCGATTACCGAGAGTAACGTTGCCCTCGATGATAACGTTAGTATCAATTTCAACATCGCGCCCGTGAGTTAGCGTACCGCGCAGATCAAAACGGGCTGGATCGCGCAACATAACGCCTGCTAACAACAGTTTTTCAGCCTGTTCGGACTGGTAAACGCGCTCCAGACGAGAGAGTTGCAGGCGGTTATTCACGCCTTCAACTTCGCTTAAACGTTGCGGGTGAACGGCAACGATTTCACGTCCTTCCTGATACGCCAGCGAAATAATATCGGTGATGTAGTATTCGCCCTGAGCGTTATTGTTGGTCAGCTTCGCCAGCCAGCGTTTCATATCTGCGCCGTTGGCGATCAGAATGCCGGTGTTGATTTCCTGAATCTGACGCTGCTCGTCGGTGGCATCTTTGTGCTCAACAATGCCGGTAACTTTGCCGTTTTCACGGGTGATACGTCCATAACCGGTCGGATCATCCAGTTTCACTGTCAGCAGGCCAATGCCGCCCTGCGGTTTAGCATCACGCAGGCGCTGGAGTGTTTCAACAGAGATCAGCGGCACGTCGCCATAGAGCATTAAAATGTCTTCATCATCGGCAAAGAAAGGTGCGGCCTGCTGCATTGCATGACCCGTACCCAGCTGTTCTGCCTGAAGCACCCAGTTCAGGTTGTCATCTTTCAGCGCCTGTTTAAGCAGATCGCCGCCGTGGCCGTAAACCAGGTGAACGTGCGCTGCACCTAATTCATTCGCGGCATCAATGACATGCTGAACCATCGCTTTCCCGGCAAGGGTATGCAGCACTTTCGGAAGATCGGAATACATGCGAGTGCCTTTGCCTGCTGCAAGGATCACTACGCTCATAGCATTATTCAACATACGCGTCCTGACTGTAATTTGAGAACGAATTTAAACCGCTTCACATTGAAAAAACTACATTTTTTTCATCGTGAAATGGACAGGGGATAAATTGCTCAATAACGGATTATCCCCGCTGGCGAAAGAGCCATTTTCGACCATCGTCACGCCTTTTGTCTTCATAAATGTAAGACACCACCTTCATTTAAGCGTCAGGCTGATGTTTTTGCTCTTATTTCGATCAATGAATAAACAGGAAAATCAGCGAAGGATTTCGCGTAATTATAAAAATGAGTTTAATTGCGGGATATAAAAATGCGCAGGATATAGCAGAACCAATCTCGCTGCGGCGCGCGAAAAAAAAGCCAGCCTGTTTCCAGACTGGCTTTTGTGCTTTTCAAGCCGGTGTTACATCGCTTTTTTGGTCAACTCGATAACGCGCAGCTGCGCGATCGCTTTGGCCAGTTCCGCAGACGCCTGAGCGTAATCTACGTCGCCGTGAGAGCTGCTAATGTGCTCTTCAGCCTTACGTTTCGCTTCCATGGCTCGCGCTTCGTCGAGATCCTGGCCGCGAATTGCGGTGTCGGCCAGAACGGTCACGTTGCCAGGCTGCACTTCAAGAATGCCGCCAGACAGATAGATAAACTCTTCGTGACCGTGCTGTTTCACGATGCGAATCATACCAGGCTTAATGGCGGTGAGCAGCGGTGCGTGGCCCGGGTAAATTCCCAGTTCACCTTCGCTACCCGTTACCTGGATTTTCTCGACCAGACCAGAGAACATTTGTTGCTCTGCGCTGACGACGTCCAGGTGGTAAGTCATTGCCATATCACCCTCCGATTAAGGCGTTAAAGTTTTTTGGCTTTTTCCACAGCTTCTTCGATGGAACCGACCATGTAGAACGCCTGCTCCGGCAGGTGATCGTATTCGCCTTCCATGATGCCTTTAAAGCCACGGATGGTGTCTTTCAGGGAGACGTATTTACCCGGAGAACCGGTGAATACTTCTGCCACGAAGAACGGCTGGGACAAGAAGCGCTGGATCTTACGAGCGCGCGCTACCACCAGTTTGTCTTCTTCAGACAGTTCATCCATACCCAGGATGGCGATAATGTCTTTCAGTTCCTGATAACGTTGCAGGATGGACTGAACGCCACGCGCAGTGTCGTAGTGTTCCTGGCCAACCACCAGCGGGTCCAGCTGACGGCTGGTGGAGTCCAGCGGGTCAACGGCCGGGTAAATACCCAGAGACGCGATCTGACGGCTCAGTACCACGGTTGCGTCAAGGTGCGCAAAGGTGGTTGCCGGAGACGGGTCAGTCAAGTCATCCGCAGGTACGTATACTGCCTGTACGGAGGTGATAGAACCGGTTTTGGTGGAGGTGATACGTTCTTGCAGAACGCCCATCTCTTCCGCCAGGGTCGGCTGATAACCTACCGCTGAAGGCATACGGCCCAGCAGTGCAGATACTTCCGTACCGGCCAGGGTGTAACGATAGATGTTGTCAACGAACAGCAGAACGTCACGACCTTCGTCACGGAATTTCTCAGCCATGGTCAGACCGGTCAGAGCAACGCGCAGACGGTTTCCCGGCGGCTCGTTCATCTGGCCATACACCAGGGATACTTTGTCGATAACGTTGGAGTCGGTCATTTCGTGGTAGAAGTCGTTACCCTCACGAGTACGTTCACCTACGCCCGCAAACACAGAGTAACCGGAGTGCTCGATCGCGATGTTACGAATAAGCTCCATCATGTTTACGGTTTTACCTACACCCGCACCACCGAACAGACCAACTTTACCGCCCTTAGCGAACGGACACATCAGGTCGATAACTTTGATACCGGTTTCCAGCAGTTCCTGAGAGTTTGACAGCTCTTCGTAGGAAGGTGCTGCGCGGTGAATCGCCCAACGCTCTTCTTCACCGATCTCGCCTTTCATGTCGACCGGTTCGCCCAGTACGTTCATGATACGGCCCAGAGTCGCTTTACCTACCGGGACTTCGATCGGGTGTTCGAGGTCTTTTACATCCAGACCGCGACGCAGACCGTCGGAGGAACCCATTGCGATGGTACGCACGATACCGCCGCCGAGCTGCTGCTGAACTTCCAGCACCAGACGCTCATTACCATTTTGCACCTCAAGAGCATCGTACACGCGCGGTACGGCATCCTGAGGGAATTCGACGTCAACTACGGCGCCGATTACCTGGACAATCTTTCCAGTAGCCATCTTAAATCCTCTACGAAATAACCTGTTTAAACCGCGGCGGCCCCCGAGACGATCTCGGTGAGTTCCTGAGTAATGCTGGCCTGACGAGCTTTGTTGTATACCAACTGCAGCTCTTTAATCAGGCTGCCGCCATTGTCGGTCGCGGCTTTCATCGCCACCATACGGGCGGCCTGCTCGCTGGCCAGGTTTTCAACCACGCCCTGATAAACCTGAGATTCGACATAACGACGCAGCAGGGTATCCAGCAACGCCTTCGGATCGGGTTCGTACAGGTAATCCCAGGATTTGTGTTTCAGATCATCATCATCTGACGCCGGTAACGGCAGCAGCTGGCTGATGGTCGGAACCTGAGACATGGTGTTAATAAATTTGTTGCTGACAATGTAAAGCTTGTCCAGACGGCCTTCGTCATAGGCCTGCAACATCACTTTTACCGGACCGATCAGTTCGGACAGGGAAGGGTTATCCCCCATGCCGGTAACCTGGGCAACAACATTGCCGCCCACGGAGTTGAAGAACGACACACCTTTCGAGCCGATCATTGCGAGGTCGCATTGAACGCCTTTGTCTGTCCAGGTCTTCATTTCCGCCAGCAGTTTTTTGAACAGGTTAATGTTCAAACCACCGCACAAACCACGGTCGGTCGACACCACCAGGTAGCCCACGCGTTTAACGTCGCGTTCTTCCAGGTATGGGTGCTTATATTCCAGATTACCGTGCGCAAGGTGACCAATCACTTTGCGCATGGTTTCTGCATAAGGACGGCTGGCCGCCATGCGATCCTGCGATTTACGCATTTTGGAAGCGGCGACCATCTCCATCGCTTTAGTGATCTTTTGCGTGTTCTGGACGCTTGCGATCTTACTACGTATCTCTTTTGCGCCGGCCATGAGCTTCTCCTCAATGCCTTGCGGCCTGCCCTAAGGCAAGCCGCCAGACGTTACCAGGATTGGGTTGCTTTGAAGGAATCGAGGATGCCTTTCAGCTTGCCTTCGATTTCGTCGTTGTAGCCACCGGTCTGGTTGATCTCTTGCATCAACGGAGCGTGATCACGGTCGACGTAAGCCAGCAGAGCGGCTTCGAAGCTGCCGATTTTCGACAGTTCAACATCCGCCAGGTAACCACGTTCTGCTGCGAACAGAACCAGAGACTGTTGCGCAACAGACATCGGCGCATACTGTTTCTGTTTCAGCAGTTCGGTCACTTTCTGACCGTGGTCAAGCTGCTTACGAGTTGCATCGTCAAGGTCGGATGCAAACTGAGAGAACGCTGCCAGTTCACGATACTGTGCCAGAGCGGTACGGATACCACCGGACAGTTTTTTCATGATCTTGGTCTGTGCTGCACCACCAACACGGGATACGGAGATACCCGGGTTAACCGCAGGACGAATACCGGCGTTGAACAGGTTGGTTTCCAGGAAGATCTGACCATCGGTAATGGAGATTACGTTGGTCGGAACGAACGCAGAAACGTCACCCGCCTGAGTTTCGATAATCGGCAGTGCGGTCAGAGAACCGGTTTTCCCTTTCACTTCACCTTTGGTGAAGGCTTCAACGTATTCGGCGTTAACACGCGCAGCACGCTCCAGCAGACGAGAGTGGAGGTAGAATACGTCGCCCGGGAATGCTTCACGTCCTGGCGGACGACGGAGCAGCAGGGAGATCTGACGGTAAGCAACAGCCTGTTTAGACAGGTCATCGTAAATGATCAGCGCATCTTCACCGCGGTCACGGAAGTATTCGCCCATTGCGCAACCGGCATATGGCGCCAGGTATTGCAGTGCAGCGGATTCAGACGCGGTTGCTACCACAACGATGGTGTTAGCCAGTGCGCCGTGCTCTTCCAGTTTACGTACCACGTTAGAAATGGTGGACGCTTTCTGGCCGATAGCGACATAGATACATTTGATACCGGAATCGCGCTGGTTGATGATGGCATCGATAGCCAGTGCGGTTTTACCGGTTTGACGGTCACCGATGATCAATTCACGCTGACCACGACCGATTGGGATCATGGAGTCAACGGCTTTATAACCGGTCTGTACCGGCTGATCTACGGACTGACGTTCGATAACGCCCGGAGCGATTGCTTCTACAGCAGAGAAGCCGTCGTGATCCAGCGGACCTTTACCGTCGATTGGTGCACCCAGAGTGTTAACCACACGGCCCAGCAGGCCACGGCCAACAGGAACTTCCAGGATACGGCCAGTACACTTAACTTTCATGCCTTCGGCAAGGTCAGCGTACGGACCCATAACAACCGCACCGACAGAGTCGCGCTCGAGGTTCAGTGCGATAGCGTAACGGTTACCCGGCAGGGAGATCATTTCACCCTGCATACAATCGGCCAGGCCGTGAATGCGGATAACACCGTCACTTACAGAAACAATAGTACCTTCGTTGTGAGCTTCACTCACAACATTGAACTGAGCAATGCGCTGCTTGATCAGTTCGCTGATTTCGGTGGAATTCAGTTGCATGCTCCAGTCCCCTTAAGACTGCAAGACGTCTGCAAGGCGCTCAAGACGACCGCGTACGCTGCCATCAATGACCATATCACCCGCTCGGATGATAACGCCTGCCATTACAGACTTATCGATTTTGCAATTCAGCTTAACTTTGCGTGACAGACGTTTTTCCATCGCAGCAGAAATTTTCGCGAGCTGTTGTTCACTCAATGCAGCAGCGGAAATGACGTCTACCTCAGCGGTAGCCTCACTCACGGCACGCAGGTGAATAAACTGCTCCAGAACATCCGGGAGCGCGTTAAGACGACCATTTTCAGCCATAACCCGAATCAGGTTCTGACCGTTTTCGTCCAGTTGCTCACCACAAACTGCGATAAACGACTCGGCGAGCGTTTCTGGCGCCAGTGCACCAGAGAGAAGCTCTGCCATCTGTTCGTTTTTGGTTACCTCGGCGGCAAACGCCAGCATGTCCTGCCAGCGTTCTACACTTTGGTGTTCGACGGCAAAGTCAAAAGCTGCTTTGGCGTAGGGGCGAGCTACCGTAATAAATTCAGACATCAGCCCCTCCCTCCTTACAGTTCAGCGACAAGTTTATCCACGATGTCGCTGTTAGCAGCTTCATCCACGGAACGTTCGATGATCTTCTCGGCGCCAGCAACAGCCAGGATAGCAACTTGCTTACGCAGCTCTTCACGGGCACGTTTACGCTCGGCTTCAATTTCCGCCTGCGCCTGGGCCACGATTTTAGTACGTTCCTGTTCTGCCTCAGCTTTCGCTTCGTCCAGAATCTGCGAGCGGCGTTTGTTCGCCTGCTCGATGATTACCTGGGCTTCCGCTTTCGCTTTTTTCAGCTGGTCGGTCGCGCTGGCCTTTGCAAGGTCAAGGTCCTTATGTGCTCGTTCTGCGGAAGCAAGACCGTCAGCAATTTCTTTTTGACGTTTTTCGATGGCTGCCATTAATGGCGGCCATACGTACTTCATGCAGAACAGAACGAACAGGACAAACGCGATGGCCTGGCCGAGGATTGTTGCGTTAAGATTCACAGCACAATGCCTCTATTTAGTTAACGTTCTGATATTGCTCTTTAAATAAAAGCAACGCTTACTACGCGACAGCGAACATCACGTACAGACCCAGACCTACAGCGATCATCGGGATAGCATCCACCAGACCCATAACGATAAAGAACTGAGTACGCAGCAGAGGAATCAGATCAGGTTGACGCGCTGCGCCTTCCAGGAATTTACCCCCGAGGATGCCGATACCGATCGCAGCACCGATTGCCGCCAGACCCATCATCACAGCGGCAGCCATGTACAGCAGATCCATATTCAGGTTTTCCATGACAGTCTCCAGTTTGTTTCAGTTAAAACGTAGTAGTGTTGGTAAATTAATGCTCTTCAGACGCCATCGACAGATAGACGATCGTCAGAACCATGAAGATGAAGGCTTGCAGCGTAATGATCAGGATGTGGAAAATGGCCCACGGCACATTCAGGATCCACTGTGACCACCACGGCAACAGACCAGCAATCAGAATGAAAATCAGCTCACCAGCGTACATGTTACCGAACAGTCGCAAACCGAGTGAAACTGGTTTGGACAGCAGGCTTACCCCTTCAAGGATTAAGTTGACAGGGATGAACGCCCAGTGATTGAACGGCTGCAGCGTCAACTCTTTCGTGAAGCCGCCGATGCCTTTCATTTTGATGCTGTAGAACAGAATCAGGATAAATACGCCCAGTGCCATAGACAGTGTTACGTTCACGTCCGCAGACGGAACCACACGCAGTGCAGGCAGACCCAGTACATGTTCAGCAATGTACGGCAGCAGGTCGATAGGCAGTAAATCCATCAGGTTCATCAGGAACACCCAGACGAAGATCGTCAGGGCCAGCGGAGCAATCAGCTTGCTTTTGCCATGGTACATGTCTTTCACGCTACCATTAACAAAGCCGATCACCAGCTCAATCGCGGTCTGAAACTTACCTGGCACGCCGCTGGTTGCCTTTTTGGCTACGCTACGGAATAAAACCAGGAACAACAGACCCAGCACCACCGAGAAGAACATGGAGTCAATATTAATTGTCCAGAAGGTGGCTGGGGGGTTATGCGGATCCACCAGCGAGAATGTACGCAGGTCCAGCTGAAGGTTATTCAGGTGGTGTCCTATGTAATCCTGCGGCGTCATATTTTCTGAAGCCATGATGCCTTTTACCCTTTGTTGTTAATTACAGCCGGTGCCAGTATCTGAACCACCAGCACCAAAACCCACGTAACGATCAGCGGCAAGAATACCGCCTTTAAAACAGCCAACGCCACCACCAGTAACACCAACATAGCCAGAACTTTGAAAGCTTCGCCAAATGCGAACGTCCAGGCCACCCGGCCTTTCGCTGGTGTATGCGCCTGGTGACGCCAGGCAAATATCATAAAAAAAACGTTAGGCAGAAAGACTGCCAGGCCTCCACTTAACGCAGAGACGCCCCAGAAGGGGTCTTTGAGGCTGAACAGCAATCCACTTGCTATCACCACCAGTAACTGAACGAGCAGAAGCTTCCGAGCAACGTTTCGACTCAAGAGCGACACAGACATCACGTTTTTCACTCCTGCTCCCTTCGAGGTATGCCGCGTGTCGTATAAAACTTTCTTTAAGGCTTAGAGTCAAGCATCAAAAAGCGGTCAAATTATACGGTGCGCCCCCGTGATTTCAAACAATAAGTAGCCAAAAGGTGAATAAATGTTTAAATATTTTTCCAGTGCATACAATTGCGACTTTTCTGCTAACCGTGGTGGATCATGAAAAACTGTAAATAACGCGTAAACACTAGTGGTAAAGCGTGCTTCAGATCACATATCGAGCATGTTCACCCGTAGCATATTTATTTACTTGGCAAATGATGCCTTTGCAAGCTTCTGATATTTAAGTCTAAAAACAGATACTCTTTTCACAAATAGCATTTACACAACAAAAACCACCCATTGACATTCTTAATAAAACTTTAACAGACAATTATGGTTCTTAGCGCCGATTTTTAGCAGCCTGATATTTTCACTAATGACTTATTTTCTGCTTACCAAAAAAAGCCACGTTACTTTGTTGATACAAAATAGTGAACGTGGCGTTAAATGTAACCAGTTATATCAGTAGAAAACCTGGTTGTTGTTAACAGTCTAACCGGTCAATTTTTTATTATTTTTTTGATAAAAATTAAATTTTATTTGCTTTAATAACCACCAGATGACGTTCGCCATCCAGGGCTGGAACCTGAAGTTTAATCACTGATTCAACCTGATATTCTTCGGGCAACAAAGCGATTTCATCTTCCGGCATTTGCCCTTTCAGCGCGTAGAAACGGCCTTGCTCACCAGGAAGATGATGGCACCAGCTCACCATATCGTTCAGAGAGGCAAAAGCGCGGCTAATTACGCCATCAAATGGCGGCTCTGACGGAAACTCTTCTACCCTGCTCTGTACTGGCTCAATATTCTCCAGTTTAAGCTCATGTTGCACCTGACGGAGGAAACGAACGCGTTTACCAAGGCTATCCAGCAATGTGAAATGGGCTTCAGGACGCACGATGGAAAGCGGTATGCCAGGCAACCCCGGTCCGGTTCCCACATCGATAAAACGCTCACCTTGCAGATATGGAGCAACAACAATGCTGTCGAGAATATGGCGTACCAGCATCTCGTTAGGATCGCGGACCGAGGTCAGGTTGTACGCTTTATTCCATTTATGCAGCATATTTACGTAGGCAATAAGCTGATTTTTCTGGTGATCGGTAAGCGAAATTCCTGCGTCTTTCAGCAGTGAAGAGAGTTTGTTGAGCACGGTGATTACCTGTTCTTGATGCGTTGCCAGGTAAGCGGGTGCTTACCTGGCATTTTTAATGCGTTATGCGCTACGACGCAGCATACCCTGTTTTTTCAGCCACACCAGAAGAATGGAGATGGCCGCAGGCGTAACGCCAGAAATACGCGAAGCCTGACCGATAGAGGCCGGTTTGTGATCGTTAAGTTTGGCGATCACTTCGTTAGACAGACCGGATACCTGGCGGTAATCCAGCGTCGCAGGCAGCAGCGTGTTCTCGTTACGCTGTTGCTTTTCGATCTCATCTTGCTGGCGCGCAATATAACCTTCGTATTTAACCTGAATCTCAACCTGTTCCGCCGCCTGTTCGTCTGTCAACGCAGGGGAAAACGGCGTCAGCGTGGTTAATTTTTCATAAGTCATTTCCGGACGACGCAGCAGATCTTCACCGCTGGCTTCACGGGAAAGCGGCGCAGTCAGGTGAGCATTCACTTCGGCTGCAGCTTCCGCTGACGGCGTTACCCAGGTTGACTTCAGGCGCTGACGCTCACGCTCGATGTTCTCAAGCTTCTCGTTAAAGCGCGCCCAGCGTTCGTCATCTACCAGACCCAGTTCACGACCGATTTCAGTCAAACGCAGATCCGCGTTATCTTCGCGCAGCATCAGACGATATTCTGCGCGGGAGGTAAACATACGGTACGGTTCTTTGGTTCCTAAAGTGCACAGGTCATCAACCAGTACGCCGAGATACGCCTGAGAACGCGCAGGCGCCCAACCTTCTTTGTCAGCAGACAGACGGGCAGCGTTAAGACCGGCCAGCAAACCTTGCGCAGCGGCTTCTTCATAACCGGTAGTGCCGTTAATCTGACCAGCAAAGAACAGGCCCTGGATAAACTTACTCTCCAGCGTTGGTTTCAGGTCACGTGGATCGAAGAAGTCATATTCGATGGCATAACCAGGACGCACGATCTTCGCATTTTCCATCCCCTGCATGGAGCGGACGATTTGCATCTGCACATCGAACGGCAGGCTGGTGGAGATACCGTTCGGATAAATTTCGTTAGACGTCAGCCCTTCCGGTTCAAGGAAGATCTGATGCTGATTTCTGTCGGCAAAGCGCATGACTTTGTCTTCGATCGACGGGCAGTAGCGTGGGCCAACACCTTCGATCACCCCCGCGTACATTGGGCTGCGATCGAGGTTACTGCGGATCACATCGTGGGTTTTCTCGTTGGTATGGGTGATATAACACGGAACCTGCTGGGGATGCTGGGCCGCATTGCCCATGAACGAGAATACCGGCATTGGGTTATCGCCATGCTGTTGCGCCAGCACGCTGAAGTCGATAGTGCGCGCATCGATACGCGGCGGCGTCCCGGTTTTCAGACGACCAACGCGCAGCGGCAGTTCACGCAAACGGCGAGAAAGCGGAATGGATGGCGGATCACCAGCACGGCCACCGCTGTAATTATCCAGACCGATATGAATTTTACCGTCGAGGAACGTCCCAACGGTGAGCACGACGGCTTTGGCGCGGAACTTCAGTCCCATTTGGGTGACAGCACCAACCACGCGATCGTTTTCGACAATAAGATCCTCAACCGCCTGCTGGAAGATCATCAGGTTCGGTTGGTTCTCCAGCGCCGTGCGTACCGCCTGACGGTAGAGCACACGATCCGCCTGAGCTCGGGTAGCGCGAACCGCCGGCCCTTTGCTGGCGTTTAGTATCCTAAACTGGATACCTGCCTGATCGATCGCTTTCGCCATCAGACCGCCGAGTGCATCCACTTCTTTTACCAGATGTCCCTTCCCAATACCGCCGATCGCCGGGTTGCAGCTCATCTGCCCCAGAGTGTCGATATTGTGTGTCAAAAGCAGAGTCTGTTGACCCATACGCGCCGCGGCCATCGCGGCCTCGGTGCCTGCATGACCCCCGCCAATGATGATGACGTCAAAAGGATCCGGATAAAACATGGTGATTGCCTCGCATAACGCGGTATGAAAATGGATTGAAGCCCGGGCCGTGGATTCTACTCAACTTTGTCGGCTTGAGAAAGACCCGGGATCCTGGGTATTAAAAAGAAGATCTATTTATTTAGAGATCTGTTCTATTGTGATCTCTTATTAGGATCGCACTGCCCTGTGGATAACAAGGATCCGGCTTTTAAGATCAACAACCTGGAAAGGATCATTAACTGTGAATGATCGGTGATCCTGGACAGTATAAGCTGGGATCAGAATGAGGGGTTATACACAACTCAAAAACTGAACAACAGTTGTTCTTTGGATAACTACCGGTTGATCCAAGCTTCCTGACAGAGTTATCCACAGTAGATCGCACGATCTGTATACTTATTTGAGTAAATTAATCCACGATCCCAGCCATTCTTCTGCCGGATCTTCCGGAATGTCGTGATCAAGGATGTTGATCTTCAGTGTTTCACCAATCTGTTTTGCACCGGAATTTTTGAGTTCTGCCTCGAGTTTATCTATGGCCCCACAAAAAGTGTCGTATTCACGACTGCCAATACCGATTGCGCCAAAGCGCACCGCAGAAAGATCGGGCTTTTGTTCCTGCAATGCTTCATAGAAAGGAGAAAGGTTGTCCGGAATGTCTCCGGCACCGTGGGTTGAGCTGATAACCAGCCAGATCCCAGAGGCAGATAAATCTTCTAACAGCGGACCGTGCAGCGTTTCGGTGGTAAAACCCGCCTCTTCCAGCTTTTCAGCCAGGTGTTCTGCTACATATTCGGCACCGCCCAGGGTGCTGCCGCTGATAAGAGTGATATCTGCCATAAACCGCCACCTTTATTAAGAGTGGCGTATTGTACGCTGTGAACGCGCTGGGATCTACCTGTGGAAAAGTATGGGATTAAAAAAGCTGATCATGGCTTGATGGTGCGCATGATCGGGTTCTGCAGGACGATCAGTGTCTCAGTGGACTGAATTTCATCAATTGTTTGGATCTTGTTGATAAGTACATGCTGGAGGGCGTCGATCGAGCGGCACATTACTTTTATAAAGATGCTGTAGTGGCCGGTGGTGTAATAGGCTTCGGTGACTTCGTCGAGACTTTCCAGCTTTGCCAGCGCGGAAGGATAGTCTTTTGCGCTCTTCAGGATAATGCCGATAAAACAGCCTACGTCATAACCGAGCTGTTTTGGGCTGACGTCGATACGGGCGCCGGTAATGATCCCCGCCTGCTTCATTTTCTCTACACGAACGTGAATCGTCCCCGGGCTTACGCCAAATTGTTTCGCCAGTTCAGCGTAAGCGGTGCGTGCATTGCCCATTAACGCTTCCAGGATGCCGCGGTCCAGATTGTCGATCAGATAATTTTCCATAGGATTTTCTTATGTGTATTGATGATTTATTCTATTTTAGCCTTCTTTTTTAACGAATCAAAAGTGTGCGAGGCTTTTTATTGAATGATTATTGCATGTGTGTCGGTTTTTGTTGCTTAATCATAAGCAACAGGACGCAGGAGTATAAAAAATGAAAACCGCTTACATTGCCAAACAACGTCAAATTAGCTTCGTGAAATCTCACTTTTCTCGTCAACTGGAAGAACGCTTAGGCCTGATTGAAGTCCAGGCGCCGATTCTTAGCCGTGTGGGGGATGGCACGCAGGATAACTTGTCGGGCTGTGAAAAAGCGGTACAGGTAAAAGTGAAAGCTCTGCCTGATGCCCAGTTCGAAGTGGTTCATTCACTGGCGAAGTGGAAACGTCAGACATTAGGGCAACACGACTTCAGCGTGGGCGAAGGGCTGTACACGCACATGAAAGCCCTTCGCCCCGATGAAGACCGTCTTTCCCCGCTGCACTCGGTCTATGTTGACCAGTGGGACTGGGAACGCGTAATGGGTGACGGTGAGCGTCAATTCTCCACTCTGAAAAGCACAGTAGAGGCGATCTGGGCGGGAATTAAAGCAACCGAAGCTGCTGTTAGCGAAGAGTTTGGTCTGGCACCGTTCCTGCCGGATCAGATCCACTTCGTACACAGCCAGGAGTTACTGTCTCGTTATCCGGATCTCGATGCCAAAGGGCGTGAGCGGGCGATTGCGAAAGATCTTGGCGCGGTATTCCTTGTAGGGATTGGTGGCAAGCTGAGCGATGGTCATCGCCACGACGTGCGCGCACCGGATTATGATGACTGGAGCACCCCGTCAGAGCTGGGCCATGCGGGTCTGAACGGCGATATTCTGGTATGGAACCCAGTACTGGAAGATGCGTTTGAGCTTTCTTCCATGGGGATCCGCGTGGATGCCGACACGCTGAAGCATCAACTGGCGCTGACCGGTGATGAAGATCGTCTGCAGCTGGAATGGCATCAGGCGCTGCTGCGTGGTGAAATGCCGCAGACCATCGGTGGCGGTATTGGCCAGTCTCGTTTGACTATGCTGCTGCTGCAACTGCCGCATATCGGCCAGGTTCAGTGTGGTGTATGGCCGGCAGCCGTTCGCGAGAGCGTCCCTTCTCTGCTGTAATCGTTTATCGCCGCCAGCGTCTGAGCAGGCGGCTTCGCATCCCGGTATCAAAGCGCCAGATATGATCGAAAATGCGCATGATGCCGGGTTTGCCGTGTGCTGACATCGCCACGGCGTGAAAGCGATGCTGATGTACCCGCTGCAACTCTTTCACTTTACTCGTCACATCGTCAGGCAACCGCTGGGCGATAAAATCAGAAATCACCACCGCATCAGCGTCAAACCATTCCCGACTTTGTAAGCGTTCCATAATGGCGCGAAAACAACTGGCCAGATCGGTGCCGCCACGAAACTGCTGACTTAAAAAGCGGATCGCTTGTTCAAGACCTTGTGGGCCTGAAAGCTCGTAACGGACGAGCTCGGTGGAAAATAACATAATATAGCAGCGTCGATTTTCAGCGAGGGCTATGCGCATCAAGGCCAGGCAGAACGCTTTCGCACACTGCTCATTAAAACCGCCCATTGAGCCGGAAGTATCTACGCAGACAATAAACGGTCCACGCGGTTGTTCGTCGTAATCTTTATGTACCACCGGGCGTTCGATCACTTTTTCACGCCATGATTCACCGTGCAGACGATAGGTGAGCAACTGTTTTTCCACCAGCCGACGATAAAATTCATATTCCAGTTCAGTGATGCCCAGTGTCGCCAGTTCCGGCGGCAGAAGGCGTAAAATATCATCGCTTTGTTGCAGGCCATCAACCTGCTCAGGAACGGTTGCCGGTTCGCGCACCATAGTGCGGAAGGTTTCCATCTGCGCATCGTTGCGGGGTATTGATTTGGCCTCCCGCGAACGTCCCAGCTGTTCCGCCAGACGTTTCAGTTCCGGCTGTTCGTTAAGAAATTCCCCGTATTTCACAATCAACTGATAGTCGCTGCGTTTAAGCTGACCGGCGCTCATATCCCACAGACGACCGGCTGCGGTGTTGTTATCTGCCAGAACTGGTTCGAGCTGTCCGCTTAATGTCATGCGTTCCTGAACTTCGCTCAACAGTTGTTCGCGTTCTTCTTCTAATAACTGCTGATTCAGGGTCGTCGCTTGCACAATCAGGCTTAAGCGCCAACGCTGGAGAAAAAGCGTATGCAATGACGGAGTGATAGTGCTGTTAGCATCAACCAGCTGTCGGGCTTGTTCGGCCCACGGGGAATTCAGACGATGCAGTAAGTCCAGAATCTGCGGTAGCTGCACAATAAACTGCGGCGTGGAGAGAAGCTGGCTTTGCTGATAGCACATGACCTCTTCAGTGAGTTCCGGCGGGACACGCGTATCTTTCAGACGGCTATGCAGCACCTCACGCCAGCGGGGAATATCATCGGTGATTGCCGCCTTGAGGCGCGGGAATTTTTCAAAGAATACCACCAGCTGCGGTGAGGCCAGCAGCGCGATGATCATCTCTTCGATCAATCCCTCTTCGCTGACGGCCAGCATCACATTGAGCGTATCCAGTGTTAGCATTGTTGCGCCTGGCGAATCTGGGCGCCGACATCCTGTAGGCTGGCTTCAATGCGACCTAACCAGTCGCCAGGGATAAACAGACATTTTTGCTGTTCGCTGAATAAAATGTGTTGCTTACGCCAGTCGCTTTCAAGCTCTTCCAGTTGTTGTTTTATTTCATCTGGTAGACCTTCAGCCGATGAACCGGGGAGCGCCAGCATACTGCCTTGTAAACTTACATCGCGTACAACCAGATGTTGGGCGCTATCAACTTCCAGATTCAGTTTCTGGGCAAAGCCGATACCGTTCAGTTTGCCACGAATTTCACCACCTTTGCTCAGCCACTGTTCCAGCGCGCTACGCTCAAAGGAGATATGAACTACTTCCATATCATGCAGTTTTAACGGTTTTTGCAGCAGCAGAGTCAGATTGGAAGCAGTAACGTTGACAGGAAGCTGATACTGCTGACGACGGCTGAAAATGCCGCCCAGACGAATTACCGTTAAGGCTGTTTTATCGCTTTGTTGCTGCTGGAGTTGCAGACGACGTTGCACAATCGCGCCCAGGCGGGTCAACATCCCCTGCTGTTGCCAGGCATGACCGGTCATCAATAAATCAATTTGTTGTTGAATCAAATTCAGGCTTTGCGCGTCATACCACAGGCAATCTTTCAGCAAGATAAGATCAACCGGGGCAACAGCACTGCGACCACTAAAAAAAGCGCTGGCCTGCAATAAGCGGATCGCTTTTTTCCAGCGACGATCGGAGACGTAAGGCGCATCTGGTAATTTATCCAGTTGCTGGCGCAGCATAAAAATCAGCTCAAATACATGATCGGGCAGCGTAATTTCACTAATCTCTTTCTGCCAGCGTTCATATTCTTCATCAGTGACCTGCAAGGCGGCAGGAACCGGATTGTTATTTTCATCTTGTTGGCTGGTCAGCATGGAGCGGAAATTCGCTTTATCCTGCACTTTATCTAACCACAGACGAATCAGCATGCGGTCATATAACGCTTCCAGACTGCTGTCTGCTTCCGGCAGCTCGTTGGAGGCCGCCACGAGCAAGCGCATCGGGATTTTTTCGACATGAGCACCGTTACGGAATTGACGTTCGTTAATAGCGGTTAGCAGGGTATTAAGAATTGCCGGGCCAGCTTTCCAGATTTCATCCAGAAAGACGATTTCTGCTTCCGGCAGGTAACCGCTGGTTAAGCGTTCATAGCGTCCCTCATCTTTTAACGCCTGAATGGAAAGGGGGCCAAAAACTTCTTCCGGGGTGGAGAAGCGGGTCATCAGATATTCAAAATCGCGCGCATTCTGGAAGGCGAATTTTAAGCGACGGGCGATCAGACTTTTAGCAATACCTGGGGGGCCAAGCAGGAACACGCTTTCACCACTTAATGCCGCTAACAAACACAGGCGGATGGCGTGGCTACGTTCATAAAGCCCCTTTTCCAGCGCGCTGCTCAGGCGGGAAATTCTTTCCGCTAATAAATGAGGGTGAGCCATAATGAAGTGGCGTCCTTTCGTCAAAAGTTCTGCGTAAATTGCGAGTATAGACGTTTCTTGCTGGTGGCAAAAATAGTCTCAAAGAAGGGATATTTTTCTTTGAGCCAGGTTAATGTGGCCGCATTTAGGAGTACGATTTTGCCGTTAATCGTGCATACTGAGCGCTTTTTTGTGGGCCAAGGGACTACGCACACATTTCATATTTCAACGAAAGACTAGTCTATGAGCACTGATAATAAGCAATCGTTGCCCGCGATAACCCTCGCGGCGATTGGAGTTGTCTACGGCGATATTGGTACCAGCCCGTTATATACACTTCGTGAATGTTTGTCCGGCCAGTTTGGTTTTGGCGTTGAACGCGATGCCGTGTTTGGCTTTTTATCGCTGATCTTCTGGCTGCTAATCTTTGTGGTTTCCATCAAATACCTTACCTTCGTGATGCGCGCGGATAACGCCGGAGAAGGGGGAATTCTGACGTTGATGTCGCTTGCCGGGCGTAATACGTCGGCGCGAACGACCTCAATGTTAGTGATTATGGGGCTAATCGGTGGCAGCTTTTTCTATGGTGAAGTCGTCATAACACCTGCTATTTCGGTGATGTCTGCCATTGAAGGTCTGGAAATCGTCGCCCCGCAACTGGATACCTGGATAGTTCCCCTCTCAATCATCGTTCTTACTTTACTGTTTATGATTCAAAAACATGGCACGGCTATGGTCGGTAAGCTGTTTGCGCCGATCATGCTGACCTGGTTTTTGATTCTGGCAGGGCTGGGGTTACGTAGCATTATTGCTAACCCGGAAGTGCTGCATGCGCTGAATCCGATGTGGGCGGTGCATTTCTTCCTTGAATACAAAACGGTTTCTTTTATTGCATTAGGGGCGGTGGTGCTGTCGATTACCGGAGTCGAGGCGCTGTATGCCGATATGGGGCATTTTGGTAAGTTCCCGATTCGCCTGGCGTGGTTCACTGTCGTCTTGCCTTCCTTAACCCTTAACTACTTCGGCCAGGGAGCGCTGTTGTTAAAGAACCCGGAAGCGATTAAGAACCCGTTCTTCCTGTTAGCACCTGATTGGGCGCTAATCCCGCTGCTGATTATCGCTGCACTGGCAACGGTGATTGCCTCGCAGGCCGTTATCTCTGGCGTTTTCTCATTGACGCGTCAGGCGGTACGTCTGGGATATCTTTCGCCGATGCGTATCATTCACACCTCCGAAAGGGAGTCAGGGCAAATCTATATTCCGTTTGTGAACTGGATGCTCTATGTCGCGGTCGTGATTGTGATTGTCAGCTTTGAGCACTCCAGTAACCTGGCGGCGGCGTATGGGATTGCGGTGACCGGAACGATGGTACTGACGTCTATTCTTTCGACTACCGTGGCGCGTCAGAACTGGCACTGGAATAAGTATTTTGTTGCGCTGATCCTGATAGCCTTCCTTTGTGTCGATATTCCATTGTTCACCGCTAACCTCGATAAACTGCTCTCCGGCGGCTGGTTGCCATTGAGCCTCGGTACGGTGATGTTTATCGTGATGACCACCTGGAAGAGCGAGCGTTTCCGCCTGCTGCGACGGATGCATGAACATGGTAATTCTCTGGAAGCGATGATTGCTTCGCTGGAGAAATCACCGCCCGTTCGCGTTCCCGGAACCGCGGTGTACATGTCGCGTGCAATCAACGTCATTCCCTTTGCGCTGATGCATAACCTTAAACATAACAAGGTATTGCATGAGCGGGTGATTCTGTTAACTCTGCGTACCGAAGACGCGCCATATGTCCATAACGTCCGTCGGGTACAGATTGAACAACTGTCGCCCACTTTCTGGCGCGTGGTGGCAAGTTACGGCTGGCGGGAAACGCCAAACGTGGAAGAAGTCTTCCACCGCTGTGGCCTGGAAGGGTTAAGTTGCCGGATGATGGAAACCTCCTTCTTTATGTCCCATGAGTCGTTGATCCTCGGCAAACGCCCGTGGTACTTACGTTTGCGTGGCAAACTGTACTTGCTGTTGCAGCGTAATGCACTGCGTGCACCAGATCAGTTTGAAATCCCACCAAACAGGGTTATTGAACTAGGTACTCAGGTCGAAATCTAACGCCAGACGCCTCCTTTCTCCATAAAGGAGGCGTTTTTGTTTTTCATGCTTAATCACGATGTAAAACGTTTCGATGTTGATCACATTTCAGTAACGTTGCGATGGTTTTCTCTGTTCTGTCAGGATTAAACTGCTGGTCAGCGAAACGTTTCGCTGATGGAGAAAAAAATGAAAAAAGGCACCGTTCTTAATTCTGATATTTCGTCGGTGATCTCCCGTCTGGGGCATACCGATACGCTGGTGGTGTGTGATGCTGGTTTACCCATCCCAAAAAGTACAACGCGTATCGATGTGGCATTAACCCAGGGCGTACCTTCTTTTATGCAGGTACTGGGAGTTGTTACGAGTGAAATGCAGGTTGAGGCAGCCATTATCGCGGAAGAGATCAAACAACATAATCCGCAACTCCACGAAACGTTGCTCACTCACCTTGAGCAGCTGCAACAACACCAGGGAAACACCATTGAAATTCGTTACACCACGCATGAACAATTCAAACAACTAACCGCAGAAAGTCAGGCGGTAATTCGCAGCGGAGAATGTTCTCCGTATGCGAATATCATTCTCTGTGCTGGCGTGACGTTCTGAGGTCGTCATGGAAGCATTACTACAGCTTAAAGGCATTGATAAAGCCTTTCCGGGCGTAAAAGCCCTCTCGGGCGCCGCGTTAAATGTCTATCCGGGCCGCGTAATGGCGCTGGTAGGCGAAAACGGCGCGGGTAAATCCACCATGATGAAAGTGCTTACCGGTATCTATACTCGCGATGCCGGTGCGCTTTTATGGCTGGGGAAAGAAACGACATTTACCGGGCCGAAATCTTCCCAGGAAGCCGGGATTGGGATTATCCACCAGGAGCTGAACCTGATCCCGCAGTTGACCATTGCCGAAAACATTTTCCTCGGTCGTGAGTTTGTTAATCGCTTTGGCAAAATTGACTGGAAAACCATGTATGCCGAAGCGGATAAATTGCTGGCTAAACTTAACCTGCGCTTTAAAAGCGACAAGCTGGTGGGAGATCTTTCCATCGGTGACCAGCAAATGGTTGAAATCGCCAAAGTGCTGAGCTTTGAGTCGAAAGTCATCATTATGGATGAACCGACAGATGCGCTGACTGATACCGAAACCGAATCCCTGTTCCGCGTCATTCGCGAGCTGAAATCGCAAGGGCGCGGCATTGTCTATATCTCCCACCGCATGAAAGAAATCTTCGAGATTTGCGATGACGTTACCATTTTTCGTGACGGGCAATTTATTGCCGAGCGTGAAGTGGCATCACTGACCGAAGATTCGCTGATTGAGATGATGGTGGGCCGCAAGCTGGAAGAGCAGTATCCACACCTGGACAAAGCGCCGGGAGATATCCGCCTGAAAGTCGATAATCTCTGCGGACCTGGTGTTAACAACGTCTCTTTTACCCTACGCAATGGCGAAATCCTTGGCGTCTCTGGTTTGATGGGCGCGGGGCGTACCGAATTAATGAAAGTGCTCTATGGCGCACTGCCGCGCACCAGCGGTTATGTCACGCTGGATGGGCATGAAGTTATTACTCGTTCACCGCAGGATGGTCTGGCAAACGGCATTGTGTATATCTCTGAAGACCGTAAACGCGACGGTTTAGTACTGGGCATGTCAGTAAAAGAAAATATGTCGCTGACTGCGCTGCGCTACTTCAGCCGTACTGGCGGCAGTTTGAAGCATGCCGATGAACAACAGGCAGTGAGTGATTTTATTCGCCTGTTCAATGTGAAAACGCCATCAATGGAACAGGCAATTGGCCTGCTCTCCGGTGGCAATCAGCAAAAAGTGGCGATTGCCCGCGGTCTGATGACGCGCCCGAAAGTACTTATCCTTGATGAACCTACCCGTGGTGTAGATGTCGGCGCGAAAAAAGAGATCTATCAACTGATCAACCAGTTCAAAGCCGATGGCTTGAGCATCATTCTGGTGTCATCAGAGATGCCAGAAGTATTAGGCATGAGCGATCGCATCATCGTCATGCATGAAGGGCATCTCAGCGGGGAATTTACTCGTGAGCAAGCCACCCAGGAAGTGTTAATGGCTGCCGCTGTGGGCAAGCTTAATCGCGTGAATCAGGAGTAAAAAAATGACAACCCAGACTGTTTCTGGTCGCCGTTATTTCACGAAAGCGTGGCTGATGGAGCAGAAATCGCTTATCGCTCTGCTGGTGCTGATCGCGATTGTCTCGACGTTAAGCCCGAACTTTTTCACCATCAATAACTTATTCAATATTCTCCAGCAAACCTCGGTGAACGCCATTATGGCGGTCGGCATGACGCTGGTGATCCTGACGTCGGGCATCGACCTGTCCGTCGGTTCTCTGTTGGCGCTGACTGGCGCAGTTGCTGCGTCTATCGTCGGCATTGAAGTCAATGCGCTGGTGGCTGTCGCTGCCGCACTGGCATTAGGTGCCGCAATTGGTGCGGTAACAGGGGTGATTGTGGCGAAAGGCCGCGTCCAGGCGTTTATCGCTACCCTCGTGATGATGTTATTGCTGCGCGGCGTGACTATGGTTTATACCAACGGTAGCCCAGTGAATACCGGCTTTACTGAGAACGCCGATCTGTTTGGCTGGTTTGGTATTGGTCGTCCGCTGGGCGTACCGACGCCAGTCTGGATCATGGGGATTGTCTTCCTCGCGGCCTGGTACATGCTGCATCACACGCGTCTGGGGCGTTACATCTACGCGCTGGGCGGCAACGAAGCGGCAACGCGTCTTTCTGGTATCAACGTCAATAAAATCAAAATCATCGTCTATTCTCTTTGTGGTCTGCTGGCATCGCTGGCCGGGATCATTGAAGTGGCGCGCCTCTCCTCCGCACAACCCACGGCGGGGACTGGCTATGAGCTGGATGCTATTGCTGCGGTGGTTCTGGGCGGTACGAGTCTGGCGGGCGGAAAAGGTCGCATTGTTGGGACGTTGATCGGCGCATTAATTCTTGGCTTCCTTAATAATGGATTGAATTTGTTAGGTGTTTCCTCCTATTACCAGATGATCGTCAAAGCTGTGGTGATTTTGCTGGCGGTGCTGGTAGACAACAAAAAGCAGTAATAACGACTACAGGACATCTTGAATATGAACATGAAAAAACTGGCTACCCTGGTTTCTGCTGTTGCGCTAAGCGCCACCGTTAGTGCGAATGCAATGGCAAAAGACACCATTGCGCTGGTGGTTTCCACACTCAATAACCCGTTCTTTGTATCGCTGAAAGATGGCGCGCAGAAAGAGGCGGATAAACTCGGCTATAACCTGGTGGTGCTGGACTCCCAGAACAACCCGGCGAAAGAGCTGGCGAACGTGCAAGACTTAACCGTTCGCGGCACCAAAATTCTGCTGATTAACCCGACCGACTCCGATGCAGTGGGTAACGCCGTGAAGATGGCAAACCAGGCGAACATCCCAGTTATCACCCTTGACCGCCAGGCCACGAAAGGCGAAGTGGTGAGCCACATTGCTTCTGATAACGTACTGGGCGGCAAAATCGCCGGTGATTACATCGCGAAGAAAGCGGGCGAAGGTGCCAAAGTTATCGAGCTGCAAGGCATTGCCGGTACATCCGCAGCCCGTGAACGTGGCGAAGGCTTCCAGCAGGCTGTTGCTGCTCACAAATTTAACGTCCTTGCCAGCCAGCCGGCAGACTTCGACCGTACCAAAGGTTTGAACGTAATGCAGAACCTGCTGACCGCTCATCCGGATGTGCAGGCAGTGTTCGCGCAGAACGATGAAATGGCGCTGGGCGCACTGCGTGCGCTGCAAACTGCTGGTAAATCGGATGTGATGGTCGTCGGATTTGACGGTACACCTGATGGCGAAAAAGCAGTAAATGATGGCAAACTGGCAGCGACTATCGCTCAGTTACCCGATCAGATTGGCGCGAAAGGTGTCGAAACCGCGGACAAAGTTCTGAAAGGCGAAAAAGTTCAGGCGAAATATCCGGTTGATCTGAAACTGGTTGTTAAGCAGTAGTCTTAGTCAGGTTTTATAACCTGATAGTGGCATCAATACGTCATCGACAGATGAACGTGTAATATAAAGAAAAGCAGGGCACGCGCCACCCTAACCCGGTGGCGCATTTTATGGACATCCCGAATATGCAAAACGCAGGCAGCCTCGTTGTTCTTGGCAGCATTAATGCTGACCATATCCTTAATCTTCAATCTTTTCCTACTCCAGGCGAAACCGTAACCGGTAACCACTATCAAGTCGCATTTGGCGGCAAAGGCGCGAATCAGGCGGTGGCAGCAGGGCGTAGCGGCGCGAATATCTCGTTTATAGCCTGCACGGGCGATGACAGTATTGGCGAGAGCGTACGTCAGCAGCTCGCTACTGATAACATTGATATTTCACCTGTAAGCGTGATCAAAGGTGAATCAACAGGTGTGGCGCTGATTTTTGTTAATAGTGAAGGCGAGAACGTCATCGGTATTCATTCCGGTGCTAACGCTGCCCTTTCCCCTGTGCTGGTAGAAGCACAACGCGAGCGTATTGCGAATGCCTCAGCATTATTAATGCAGCTGGAATCACCACTCGAAAGTGTGATGGCAGCAGCGAAAATTGCCCATCAAAATAAGACTATCGTTGCGCTTAACCCGGCCCCGGCTCGCGAACTTCCTGACGAACTGTTGGCGCTGGTGGACATTATTACGCCAAACGAAACGGAAGCAGAAAAGCTCACCGGTATTCGTGTTGAAAATGATGAAGATGCGGCGAAGGCGGCGCAGGTACTGCATGAAAAAGGTATCCGTACTGTACTGATTACTTTAGGAAGTCGTGGTGTATGGGCTAGCGTGAATGGTGAAGGTCAGCGCGTTCCTGGATTCCGGGTGCAGGCTGTCGATACCATTGCTGCCGGAGATACCTTTAACGGCGCGTTAATCACGGCGTTGCTGGAAGAAAAACCATTGCCAGAGGCGATTCGTTTTGCCCATGCCGCCGCTGCGATTGCCGTAACACGTAAAGGCGCACAACCTTCCGTACCGTGGCGTGAAGAGATCGACGCATTTTTAGACAGGCAGAGGTGACGCTTGGCTACAATGAAAGATGTTGCCCGCCTGGCGGGCGTTTCTACCTCAACAGTTTCTCACGTCATCAATAAAGATCGCTTCGTCAGTGAAGCGATTACCGCCAAAGTTGAAGCGGCGATTAAAGAACTCAATTACGCGCCATCAGCTCTGGCGCGTAGTCTCAAGCTTAATCAAACACATACCATTGGCATGTTGATCACCGCCAGTACCAATCCTTTCTATTCAGAACTGGTGCGTGGCGTTGAACGCAGCTGCTTCGAGCGCGGCTATAGTCTTGTCCTTTGTAATACCGAAGGCGATGAGCAGCGAATGAATCGTAATCTGGAAACTCTGATGCAAAAGCGTGTTGATGGCCTGCTGTTACTCTGCACCGAAACGCATCAGCCTTCGCGTGAAATCATGCAACGTTATCCGACGGTGCCTACCGTGATGATGGACTGGGCGCCGTTCGATGGCGACAGCGATCTTATTCAGGATAACTCGTTGCTGGGAGGGGATTTAGCGACGCAATATCTGATCGACAAAGGTCATACTCGTATCGCCTGTATTACCGGGCCTCTGGATAAAACGCCTGCACGATTGCGGCTGGAAGGTTATCGGGCGGCGATGAAACGTGCTGGCCTCGACATTCCCGATGGCTATGAAGTGACTGGCGATTTTGAATTTAACGGCGGGTTTGACGCGATGCGACAGCTGTTATCACATCCTCTGCGTCCTCAGGCGGTCTTTACCGGAAATGACGCAATGGCAGTGGGTGTTTACCAGGCGTTGTACCAGGCTGGATTGCATGTCCCGCAGGATATCGCGGTGATTGGTTATGACGATATTGAACTGGCACGTTATATGACGCCACCGCTCACTACTATCCATCAACCGAAAGATGAATTGGGAGAGCTGGCGATTGATGTACTCATCCACCGAATGGCGCAGCCAACCTTACAGCAACAACGATTACAACTTACTCCGATTCTGATGGCGCGCGGCTCGGCTTAGATTTTTGCTGGCGTTTAATCAAATTATTACCATCAGTTGCCTTCAGGAGCATGAACATCGCTGCTGAAGCAACCGTAATCATCCCCATCGTAATAAACGTATAGTGGAATTGTTCAACAATCGTCGTACCTTCCATCCCTTCGTAAACGCGAAGAACGGCTGCGCTAACGGCTACACCTAAACTGATCGACAACTGTTGCGTGACAGCCAGAACGCTATTACCACTGCTGGCGTTGTCATCGGTCAGATCGGCAAGTGTTATGGTATTCATCGCGGTAAATTGCGTCGACATCGCCATCCCTAAAATAAACAACGGCAAAATTAGCATCCAGATCGCCATTGCCGGAGATTGCAATGAGAACTGGGCGATCATCAAACCAATAATCACCGTAATTCCCACTAACGTATGGCGATAGCCCAGACGCCGTAAAACCTGCGTAACCATCGATTTCGCAATAATGGAGCCTAACGCTATCGGTGCCATCATGCAGCCAGCAATAAACGCCTGATAACCAAATCCTACCTGTAACATCAATGGCATAAGGAACGGTACACAGCCGGTCCCCAGACGGGTTGCAATATTGCCTACGATACCGATCGAGAAAGTGCGGGTTTTAAATAAATTTAATGAAATTAATGGGTTTGGCGTTCGTCGCGCATGGAGGATATAGAGAAGCAGTAACACTATGCTGGCCACAATGACCGTCAAGGCGATCCAGGTTTCAACAATTTTCTCACCAAACAGCTCTATTCCACTTGAGAAGAGCACAAGGCTAAGACCAAACAGTAAGAAACCAGTGATATCAAATTTTCGACGTGCTGTGGTGAAGTTGGGCATATGTTTGCGAGCGTAAAGAAGGCCCGCAATACCAATGGGAATATTGATTAAAAAGATCCAGTGCCATGTCGCCCACGTGACTAACATGCCCCCAAGAACGGGCCCTAAAATCGGCCCTACCAGACCCGGCATGGCGACAAAATTCAGTACCGGGAGGAGTTCATTGCGTGGGTATGCGCGCAGTAACGCCAGGCGAGCGACCGGCATCATCATTGCGCCGCCTATCCCCTGAATAACACGGAAGACAACCAGTTGTGGCAGCGAGTTTGAGAGTGCGCAGGCCAGAGAACCCAACGTGAACAAGCTAACGGCAATGGTGAAAACGCTGCGTGTGCCGAAGCGGTCGGCCAGCCATCCGCTGACCGGAATAAGCATCGCCACCGTCAGCGTGTAACTGATGATGGCCGATTGCATAGCGAGGGGGGAGCGATTAAGACTATGAGCGATATCGGGTAGGGCTGTATTCAGGATAGTGGCATCAAGTGCCTGCATGAAGAAAGCCATCGCCGCAATCCATGGCAAACCCGCCATACTGCGCTTCTTTTTCTCGCTCATTCAATGTCCCTTTGTCTGGTTATCACTTATCCGGAGTGTGTAGTAGCGCCTGACAAGCCTTAAATGCCGCGTTGCCATCGCTTTGGATAATCGCATCGACGATCGCCTGGTGCAGATCCAGCTTTATCACGGTGTCACTGGTTATTGACGTGAAGTAAGTGTGATAAACCGAATGGAATAGCGAGGCGAAAGAGGTCAAAAACGGATTGGCGCTCATTTCATAGATGTGCTCATGCCAGGCCATATCGACCTCAACCCAACGTTCTCGGCGAAAGTTATCTTTTAATGCGACCATTTCGGCCATTAGCGTGTTGAGATGCGCCTTCTGTTCTGCTGTTCCTACCGTTGCAGCCAGTAAACAGGCTTGCGGCTCCAGACAGATACGCATAACCAAAAAGTGATCAATGACCTGATGAAAGTTCTCTTCTGTCATCCACCAGGTGAGTAATTCCTGATCAAGAAAGTTCCAGTTGGATTGTGGCATGACCCGAGTACCAATTCGTGGACGCGGTAAAACCATCCCCTTTGCCGTTAACGTCTTGACCGCTTCGCGTACCGCAGTACGACTCACACCAAATTGCTCACCCAGTTCAATTTCACCCGGCAAAATGGTGCCAGGTGCGTATTCACCTTTTAAGATTCGTTGTGCCAGCTTCTCAGCCAGAACATATGAAAGGTTTTTCTGTGCAGCTAACTGTTGTGCGCTTAAAGGCATTACTTATCTTCCTTTTTCTTTTTATTCCTCTTTAGTATGCCACCTGGAAGTGTGATTGCGGTTGCAAAAACGGCAAATTGCTTGTTTTATGGCACGCTTACAGGTGTTTTGCTGAAAAAATGCGCATTCGGAAAATTATTTTAAATTTCCTCTTGTCAGCTCAGAATAACTCCCTATAATGCGCCACCACTGACACGGAACAACGGCAAACACGCCGCCGGGTCAGCGGGATTCTCCTGAGAATTCCGGCAGAGAAAAGCAAAAAAATGCTTGACTCTGTAGCGGGAAAGCGTATTATGCACACCCCGCGCCGCTGAGAAAAAGCGAAGCGGCACTGCTCTTTAACAATTTATCAGACAATCTGTGTGGGCACTCGAAGATACGGATTCTTAACGTCGCAAGACGATAAATGAATACCA
>NZ_VATP01000009.1:0-131010 GCF_005781125.1 Escherichia sp. E2748 | reverse complement strand
GGCAAATCGCGATGGTTCTTCAGGCGACACAGGCGCAAAAACTGGGGCTGCGGGCAGAATATGGTATCGATTACCAGCTATTGCAGGTGGCGAAGCAACACCATAAACCCGTGATTGAACTGGAAGGGGCAGAAAACCAGATTGCCATGTTGCTCCAGCTCCCTGACAAAGGACTGGCGCTGCTGGACGATACGCTGACCCACTGGCATACCAACGCACGGTTGCTGCAACAAATGATGAGCTGGTGGCTGAATGCACCGCCACAAAATAATGAAATAACGCTGCCGAATACGTTCAGCCAGTCGCTGTACGATGTACTGATGCACCAGAGAAATCTCGCCTGGCGGGATAAACTGCATGCCATGCCGCCAGGGCGCTATGTGGTCGCGGTCGGTGCTTTACATCTGTATGGAGAAGGAAATTTGCCGCAAATGTTGCGCTAAAAAAATGGCCAATATCGCTATTGGCCCGTCAAAGAGGAATTTCATATTTTTATTATTATGCCGTCGCTTTAAACGACGGTGTAAGTCGATTGTCGCTCAATCTCACCATCCTGCCAATACTCTTAGGCAAGATGGCACTTTTTTTTGGACCACCATCAGGCGTATGCTTGCTTCGTTTTTTTGTTTAAGGCAGGAAAATTACGATGACACCGGCAGTTAAATTACTCGAAAAAAACAAAATTTCTTTTCAGGTTCATACCTACGAACACGATCCGGCAGAAACCAATTTTGGCGATGAAGTCGTCAAAAAATTAGGTTTGAATCCGGATCAGGTCTACAAAACGCTGCTGGTCGCAGTGAATGGCGATATGAAACACCTTGCCGTGGCCGTCACGCCAGTCGCAGGTCAATTAGATCTCAAAAAAGTAGCAAAGGCGCTGGGTGCCAAGAAAGTAGAGATGGCCGATCCGATGGTCGCGCAGCGTTCAACGGGATATCTGGTTGGGGGAATTAGCCCATTAGGGCAGAAAAAACGTCTGCCGACGATTATCGACGCCCCCGCACAAGAATTTGCCACTATTTATGTTTCCGGCGGTAAACGCGGGCTGGATATCGAACTGGCGGCAGGCGACTTGGCGAAGATCCTCGATGCTAAATTTGCTGATATCGCCCGTCGCGATTAAGCATTGTGCCGGATGTGAGCATCCGGCACTTTCAGATTACTGCCAGCTCACCTCACCTTTCGGTTCATAGACACTCACATCCAGTGGCGAGTTTTTCTGGATATACGCTTTCAGCACTTCGGCATCAATAAAGCCGGTATTCACATAGCCCGGTTTGTTATCAAGGTGCGGGTAACCATCACCGCCAGTAGCATTAAAGTTTAATGTTGCCATGCGGTAGGTTTTTGCCGGATCGACCGGTTCGCCTTTGATTTTCAGGTCGTTGAGTTTGCCGTCTTTCGCCACAAAGCTGACGTTGGCAAATTGCGGGTAGGCACCGGAATCCGGCTTCATCTGCGCGACGGCAGTCAGATAATCAATCGCCTCTTTACCGGTCATGTCGGCATACACCACCACATTGCCGAACGGCTGCACTTTCAGCACGTTTTTATAGCTGATATTGCCTGCCTCGATAGAATCACGAATTCCGCCTCCGCTCATCACCGCAAAGTCGGCACCAGTACGATCCATTTGGGCTGCCAGAATCAACCGCCCCATATTGGTCTGTACAAAACGCACTTTGTCACGATCGCCTTCCAGACGACCGTTGGTTTCGCCAATTTTCACTTCCAGCTGCGCTTTGCCTTTGTTCTGGAACGGCGATAACAGCGAGATCATTTGCTGATTCTCGGCGATTTCCGGAGTGTACAGCACACGCTCGCTTTTCCCGTCTTCCCAGGTGACTTTTTTCTTCAGGTTCACCGGAATCAGCTGGTAGTTGACCATTTTCATTTCGCCGTTGCGAAACTCAAAGTCGGCCCGACCAACGTACTTGCCCCACTCATGTGCTTGTACAATCCAGATGCCGTTTTGTTGATCCGGTTTGCATGGCGTACCAGGAACGTAATCTACCTGCTTTTTATTTTCCGCAGCCATACAAACGGGATCTTGCGAATGTCCGCCGACAATCATCGCCAGCGATCCGGCAGGCAAACTGCGCGCCATCTCTACATCACCCGGCGCGTTAGAACCGTGCTCACCGTTGTCGTAATGCCCCATATGGGTCGCCGCGATAATAATGTCCGGCTTTTCTGTCTGTTGCAGCTCCTGGATCACCAGTTTGGCTTCGTCGGCAGGTTTACGGAATTCAATGTCGGTGAAGTTTTCTGGGTTACCTAATTTCGCTGTTTCATCAGTTGTTAAACCGATAACGGCGATTTTCAGATCCTGGCGATTAAACAGCGCCCAGGGTTTAAACAGGCGCTCGCCGGTACTTTTTTGATAGATATTGGCAGAGAGCAACGGGAACTTTGCCCACTTTTCCTGCTGGCGTAATACGGTGAGCGGGTTATCAAATTCATGATTGCCAATCGCCATTGCATCATAGCCCACCAGATTCATGCCGCGAAAATCTGGCTCTGCGTCCTGCAAATCGGATTCCGGCACACCGGTATTAATGTCGCCACCAGAAAGTAGCAGCACGCTCCCGCCTTCAGCGGCGACCTCTTTACGAATACCGTCCACCAGCGTTTTTTGTGCCGCCAGACCGTATTCGCCATATTCATTGCGCCAGAAATGACCGTGATGGTCGTTGGTATGCAGAACCGTAATTTTATAGGTTTTATCCTGCTCGTAGGCCAACGCAGTTTCACTCGCCAGTGACAATGTGGTTAACAGTGCTAATGCCACACTCCGCTGCAATAATTTCATACTTCTCTCCCTGACCAGATAATAACGTGTTGAAAATTAGTATGACGCGACATCATAGACAAGTCTGCGTTCGGTTACGATAAATCTACATCCAGATTGGAAATTCTGTTTTCCACATTGAGACTTCCTTCAAAAGGCACGTGCAGGTATGTTAGTCAGGTAATAATCACAATTAAGATAAATTTTTACATCGCAACTCTAAAAAAGTGACTTTCCTATGGCAATGAGTGAACAATCCCAGCCTGTGGCGGGCGCGACTGCATCGACCACTAAGGCTCGCACATCGTTTGGCATTTTAGGCGCTATCAGCCTTTCGCATCTGCTGAACGACATGATCCAATCGCTGATTCTGGCGATTTATCCGCTCTTACAGTCAGAGTTTTCCCTGACGTTTATGCAGATTGGGCTGATAACCCTCACCTTCCAGCTCGCCTCTTCGCTGCTGCAACCGGTCGTCGGCTACTGGACAGATAAATACCCAATGCCGTGGTCGTTGCCAATTGGCATGTGCTTTACCTTAAGCGGCCTGGTATTGCTGGCGCTGGCGGGCAGTTTTGGCTCGGTGTTGCTGGCGGCGGCGCTGGTCGGTACCGGTTCGTCGGTCTTTCATCCGGAATCTTCCCGCGTGGCACGTATGGCGTCTGGCGGACGTCATGGTCTGGCGCAATCCATCTTCCAGGTCGGCGGTAACTTTGGCAGTTCGTTGGGACCTTTGCTGGCGGCGGTGCTCATCGCCCCCTATGGCAAAGGCAACGTTGCATGGTTTGTACTGGCGGCACTGCTGGCAATCGTGGTGTTGGCGCAAATCAGCCGCTGGTACTCTGCGCAGCACCGAATGAGTAAAGGCAAGCCGAAAGCGCCAATAATCAATCCGCTGCCACGAAATAAGGTCGTGCTGGCTGTTTGCGTACTGTTAGTGCTGATTTTCTCGAAATATTTCTATATGGCGAGCATCAGCAGCTATTACACCTTTTATCTGATGGAAAAATTCGGATTATCCATCCAGAATGCCCAACTTCATCTGTTTGCCTTCCTGTTTGCCGTTGCGGCGGGGACGGTGATTGGCGGGCCTGTTGGCGATAAGATTGGTCGAAAATATGTAATTTGGGGCTCTATCCTCGGCGTTGCGCCTTTTACGCTTATTTTACCGTACGCAAGCCTGCACTGGACGGGGGTTTTGACGGTGATTATTGGATTTATCCTCGCCTCTGCGTTTTCTGCCATTCTGGTTTATGCGCAAGAGCTGTTGCCGGGGCGTATCGGCATGGTTTCCGGGCTCTTTTTCGGTTTTGCTTTTGGCATGGGTGGCCTTGGAGCCGCAGTTCTGGGGCTTATCGCCGACCATACCAGTATCGAGTTAGTTTATAAAATCTGTGCTTTCCTGCCGCTTCTTGGCATGTTGACCATATTCTTACCTGATAATCGGCATAAATCCTGAATTCCCGGCAGCCAAAGGTAAACTTTGGCTGCTTCATTTTGCAGTAACCATAAGCCTTTCCTCTTCATACACCTCATCACTTTTCCGATCCGTGCCTTTTTTGCGGCTAATTCCATTTTTCTGCAAAATTCAATAATTATTCATAAACATCATCTATGAAATTGTCATAAACTATTACCTGTAATTTTGGTTTTCCCGGCCAAAATATGGACAACCACCACCAGGAAAAGGAGACGGAATGCATCACGCCACCCCGCTTATCACCACAATTGTTGGCGGCCTTGTGCTTGCCTTTATCCTTGGCATGCTGGCCAATAAACTGCGTATTTCTCCTCTGGTGGGATATCTGTTAGCGGGTGTGCTGGCAGGCCCCTTTACCCCAGGTTTTGTTGCCGATACAAAACTTGCGCCTGAACTGGCGGAACTGGGCGTTATTTTGCTGATGTTCGGCGTCGGTTTGCATTTTTCGCTCAAGGATTTGATGGCGGTAAAGTCCATCGCCATTCCCGGCGCGGTCGCCCAGATAGCCGTGGCGACACTGCTGGGTATGGCTCTTTCTGCCGTGATCGGCTGGTCGTTAATGACCGGCATCGTGTTCGGTTTGTGTCTTTCCACCGCCAGTACCGTGGTGCTGCTGCGCGCACTTGAAGAACGGCAGTTGATAGACAGCCAGCGAGGGCAAATCGCCATTGGCTGGCTGATTGTGGAAGACCTGGTGATGGTCCTGACGCTGGTGTTGCTGCCAGCGGTAGCCGGAATGCTGGAACAGGGCGATGTGGGCTTTGCGACGCTGGCGCTGGATATGAGTATCACCATCGGCAAAGTCGTCGCGTTTATTGCCATTATGATGTTGGTAGGTCGCCGTCTGGTGCCGTGGATTATGGCACGTAGCGCGGCAACGGGTTCGCGTGAGCTGTTTACCCTGTCGGTGCTGGCGCTGGCGTTAGGGATTGCTTTTGGCGCGGTGGAGCTGTTTGACGTCTCCTTTGCACTCGGTGCGTTCTTTGCCGGGATGGTGCTGAATGAGTCCGAACTTAGCCACCGTGCCGCCCACGATACACTGCCATTACGTGATGCGTTTGCTGTGTTGTTCTTCGTCTCTGTCGGGATGTTGTTTGATCCGTTAATCCTGATTCAGCAGCCGTTAGCGGTGCTGGCTACGCTGGCGATTATTCTGTTTGGTAAATCGGTTGCGGCGCTTTTCCTCGTCCGGTTGTTTGGTCACTCCCAGCGTACGGCGTTGACCATCGCCGCCAGCCTGGCGCAGATTGGTGAGTTCGCCTTTATTCTGGCAGGTCTGGGGATGGCGCTGAATCTGCTGCCGCAGGCGGGGCAAAACCTGGTGCTGGCGGGGGCGATTTTGTCGATTATGCTCAACCCGGTGCTGTTCGCGCTGCTGGAGAAATACCTGGCGAAAACCGAAACGCTGGAAGAGCAGACGCTGGAGGAAGCTATCGAAGAAGAGAAGCAGATTCCGGTTGATATCTGCAACCATGCGCTGCTGGTAGGTTATGGTCGTGTGGGCAGCCTGCTGGGGGAGAAATTGCTCGCGTCTGATATTCCTTTAGTGGTGATTGAGACGTCACGTACTCGCGTCGACGAACTGCGTGAGCGCGGAGTCCGGGCGGTATTAGGCAACGCGGCTAACGAAGAGATTATGCAACTGGCGCATCTGGAATGTGCAAAATGGCTGATCCTGACGATTCCCAACGGTTACGAAGCCGGCGAGATTGTGGCGTCTGCTCGCGCGAAAAACCCGGATATTGAGATTATCGCCCGCGCCCATTATGACGACGAGGTGGCATATATCACCGAACGTGGCGCGAATCAGGTGGTGATGGGCGAGCGTGAAATTGCCCGCACCATGCTGGAACTGCTGGAAACGCCACCGGCGGGTGAAGTGGTGACGGGGTAAACGATGATTACCGGATAATAGGCGCGGATATGTATGCCTGATAAGACGCGGCCAGCGTCGCATCAGGCATCGAGCGCCAAATGCCAGATGCGGCGTGAACGCCTTATCTGGCCTACGAACCGACGATAACTTAACGATCCCAGTAAGATTCTTCCAGGCTGTCTTCACGCTCCGGCAGCCCGCGCGTTAAGCGTGGAGAATGCTGGTTCAGTACCTGATAGCTCACACGGTTGGCGTATTTACACACCTGCGCTAATGACGAATACGTCAGCCAGGTGAATTTATGTTTGCTGGAATTTGGTACGTTGCTACGGTGATAACTGTTAGCGGTAATGTCATGCAACAGCGCCGCCAGCGCCCCATCTCCGGCACCGTTGGTGTTCATGATTTTTTCTGGTCCGCCCATATACGGCGCAATGTGCGAATAGACGCGCAGCGGATTCTGGCAATCCTTGTGGCGCATGGCGCGGCTAAACTCATACTGGTTAAATTCCGCGATAGCGCCCGGCAGCAGCGGATGCTGGGTTTTGCGTTTCGCTTCGTCTTCAGTAAAGCCCGCCATATACAAACCGATTGGCCCGGCGGTGCACAGCACCAGATCCACCCAGTCCAGCGCCTTATCAGACGCCAGCAGCGGATCGCTCTCTCCGGTCAACGCTTCGGCTTCTTCTTCGTTCATCGCAAGGATGGAAACGTGTTCTTTGAGGAATTGCTGCCACCACTGCGGATTCTCGGCGATGACAAATTTAGTCCCCAGCGTCAGCACCACCGGCACGTTATATTTCTTCGCGTACTCAATGGCTTTCATGGTCGCTTCCGGCATCGGTTCGCCCGGCTTGCAGCGCACCAGATATGAGGTGAGTACCAGCGCCGACGCTCCGGCAATCACATCTTCCGGAATGCTTTCTGCCCGTAGCTGGTTCATGTGGCCAGGGCTAATGGCAAAAGTGCGTTCGCCAGACTCACCAATCAGCGTAAAGCAGCGTCCAATCGGGCCGTCTACGCCTTGCAGATAGTTAAGATCGGTACGGCTGGAGGTATTGCACAAATAGCGATAGGCGTAGCTGCCAATTTCAATATTGCTGCACATCACGCCCAGTAGTACCGAGCGGTCATCCGCCAGTACCGAGTAGTTATGCATGGTGTTACCAATAGTGCCACCCGCAAACTGATGGGTAATCAGGTTTTTCTCTTTAAGTTCCTGATAGAGTGCTTCGGCAACATCATCTTCAATCACCAGTGAATGCCCGGCGCTTAATCCATAACGTTCAATGAACTCATCATCCACTTTTGCTTCAATATCTACCAACGTCTGGTCGATACCCACCACCCAGGCAGCGCTGGTTTCATTTTCTGGCTGGATTTGCTGCAACAGCGGATCGCGTGCGTTTACAGGGAAGTAATGTTTGGATTTACGTTTACCGGGAAATTTCATGGTTGTTTTTACGGGTGGTTAACTGAGCGGCGAATGTTAACACAATCTCACGGGAACGCGCGAGATGCAGCCAGTTTCAATATCAGCAGACGAGATCGCATTATCATGGCAGAGCTTCCTTACAATGGCGTAATTTGAAAGGAGTTTTTCTATGAAGATGGAAAACAAATTACCCGCACTGGAACTGATTTCTGCCGAAATGAGGGCCGTTGTTAATACGCTTCAGCCTGATTTACCGCCCTGGCCCGCAGAAGGAACACTTGCCGAGCAGCGTCAGCATTACACGCTCGAGCGGCGATTCTGGAATGCGGGCGCTCCAGAAATGGAAACCAAGGATTACGCAGTTCCGACAAAATATGGACAAGTGGAGGCCCGCTTATTTTGTCCAAATTCAGATAGCCCAGCGACGCTATTTTATCTTCACGGCGGTGGTTTTATTCTCGGCAATCTCGATACTCACGATCGCATCATGCGCCTGCTGGCAATCTACACTCAGTGTACGGTGATTGGCATTGATTACACCCTTTCGCCAGAAGCGCGTTTTCCGCAGGCGATAGAGGAAATCGTGGCCGCCTGTTGTCACTTCCACCAGCAGGCGGGCGATTATCAAATTAATATGTCACATATTGGCTTTGCCGGTGATTCCGCTGGCGCAATGCTGGCGCTCGCCAGCGCCTTGTGGCTGCGGGATAAACAGATCGATTGCGGTAAGGTTGTGGGCGTTTTGCTGTGGTATGGACTTTATGGGTTACGGGATTCCGTGACTCGTCGCCTGCTGGGCGGTACCTGGGATGGCTTAACGCAACAGGATTTACAGATGTATGAAGAGGCATATTTAGGCAGCGAAGCGGATCGCGAGTCGCCGTATTACTGCCTGTTTAATAATGATCTCACTCGAAATGTGCCGCCCTGTTATATCGCCGGAGCGGAGTTCGATCCGCTGCTGGATGACAGTCGCCTGCTTTACCAGACGTTAGCGGCGCATCAGCAACCTTGTGAGTTCAAACTCTACTCCGGTACGCTGCACGCCTTTTTGCATTATTCACGGATGATGAAAACCGCCGACGATGCTCTACGCGACGGTGCTCAATTCTTTAGCGATAGGCTGCAACAAGATTAGCCATCATTTCGATATGCTCCGGTGTAGCATTAAGCGCCGGAATATATTCGTATTTTTTCCCGCCAGCGCCGAGGAAGACTTCACGGTTTTGCTCGGCAATCTCTTCCAGCGTCTCCAGACAATCCGCAGCAAAGCCCGGACACACCACCTGAATATGACCGACACCTTTTTCTCCGAGCATTTTCAGCGTTTCGTCGGTATAAGGCATCAGCCAGGGTTCCCGACCAAAGCGCGACTGAAAGGTCATCATCACTTTTTCCGGTGCCATCCCCAATGCGGAAGCCAGTTCGCGAGTCGTTGTGCGGCAACGCTGCGGGTAATCATCACCTTCATCCGCGTAACGCTGAGGAATGCCATGATAAGAGAGCAGCAGCAGATCCGGCTCGCCATGTTTTTCGAAAGAGGCCCGCACGCTGTTCGCCAGCGCATTAATGTAATCGTGGTTATCGGCGTAATCACGAATAAACGAAATCCCCGGAATGCTACGCTTGCGCGCGAGAATGCGTGCAAGTTCATCCCACACAGCGCCAACCGTAGAACAGGAGTATTGCGGATAGAGCGGCAGCACCACAATATGATCAACATGTTCTGCCAGTAGTTCATCGACGGCGCTTTCCAGTGATGGCGAGCCGTAGCTCATGCCCAGCGCCACTGGCGTTTCCGGTAAACGTTGTGCCAGCGCCTGCTGTTGCTGGCGGCTGTAAACCATCAGTGGCGAGCCGTCTTCCATCCAGACCGAGGCGTACAGCTTCGCCACGCGCGGTGAGCGCAGCGGCAAAATCACACCACGCAGCAACGGCCACCACAACAGCCGTGAGGTATCAACAACGCGTCTATCGCTTAAAAATTGTTTCAGATAGCGTTTTACCGCTTCAGGAGTGGGGGCATCGGGCGTCCCCAGGTTTGCCAGCAGGATACCGGTTTTAGTCTGACGCATTACCGCCTCTTATCGATTCAACTTGTTGATAATTGTAGCGGAAAAGTGAGGAAGAAGAACTAATTGCTGTGAGAGGCCTGGCCTGAGGAGGATACGCAGACCTGCCCGAGAGCAGATCTGCTGCGGCTTGATTAGCCGAGGATTTTTTCCAGAGCCGCGCGAACTTCAGCAACCGGTTTGGTGCCGTCAACTTTCGCGTATTTGGTGTTACCCGCTTCTGCTTCTTTGGAGTAGTAGCCAATCAGCGGTGCAGTCATCTGATGGTATTCAACCAGACGTTTACGTACGGTTTCTTCCTGATCGTCTTTACGAGTAGTCAGCTCTTCACCAGTCACGTCGTCTTTGCCTTCTACTTTCGGCGGATTGAATTTAACGTGATATACACGACCAGACGGCGCGTGAACGCGGCGGCCCACGATACGATCAACGATCAGTTCGTCCGGCACGTCGAATTCCAGAACGTAATCAACATTGATGCCCGCTTCTTTCATCGCGTCTGCCTGCGGAATGGTACGCGGGAAGCCGTCCAACAGGAAACCATTACGGCAATCTTCCTGAGCAATGCGCTCTTTAACCAGCGCGATCACCAGTTCATCGGTGACCAGTTTGCCAGCGTCCATAATGTCTTTAGCTTGTTTACCCAGCTCGGAGCCAGATTTGACTGCGGCACGCAGCATATCGCCAGTGGAGATTTGCGGAATACCATATTTCTCCATGATGAACTGAGCCTGAGTCCCTTTCCCCGCGCCCGGAGCGCCAAGCAGAATGATACGCATTGCGAAAATCCCCTTAAATTGTGTCGAATTTTTTGAAAAAGCGATAAACGATACCACCAACAGGCGATTGCCTCAAGAAAGGCGCCCGGGGCTGAAACGGTTAATGGTGAGATAATTTGCGGAAAGTGCAGAGGATGAAAAGAAAAATGCCGGATGACACGAAGGTCATCCGGCACCACATTCAGCTGTATGCCGGATAAAATTCATCCGGCATTACATCAGGAAACCAGTAACTGGTTCATACGACGAATAAACAGGTTCGGATCTTCCAGCGTACCGCGTTCTGCCAGCTGCGCCTGATCCAGCAGCAGTTCTACCCACTCGCTGAACTTGGCTTCATCTTCAGTATCTGCAGCACGTTTCACCAGTACGTGATCCGGGTTCAGTTCGAAGATGTATTTCACTTCTGGCACTTTCTGGCCAGCCGCAGCGAACAGTTTCGCCATCTGGGTACTCATTTCGTCCGCGTCGGTAGAAACGATCGCTGGCGTATCGGTCAGACGGTGGGTCAGACGCACATCTTTCACGCGCTCGCCAAGCAGGGCTTTCACGCGGTCGATGAACGGAGTCAGTGCTTTTTCCGCTTCTTTCGCACTTTCGTCGACTTCGTCAGCCAGTTTTTCCAGCGATTCATCAACTTTAGACACCGACTGGAACGGTTTACCGTCGAACTCAGTCAGATAGTTCATCATCCACTCATCGATGCGGTCGGAAAGCAGCAGAACTTCGATGCCTTTCTTACGCAGCAGTTCCAGGTGCGGGCTGCTCTTCGCCGCCGCATAGCTGTCTGCGGTGATGTAGTAGATTTTCTCCTGCCCTTCTTTCATGCGGGAAACGTAGTCTTCCAGAGACACGGTCTGCGCAGAAGAATCGGTATGGGTAGACGCAAAACGCAGCAGTTTGGCGATCGCTTCCTGGTTAGCGAAATCTTCCGCCGGACCTTCTTTCAGTACCAGGCCAAACTGTTGCCAGAAGGTCTGGTATTTTTCCGCGTCGTCTTTCGCCAGTTTTTCCAGCATTTGCAGCACACGCTTGGTCAGCGCATTGCGCAGGTTACGCGTGACTGTGCTGTCCTGGAGGATTTCACGGGAAACGTTCAGCGGCAGATCGCTGGAGTCAATCAGACCACGCACGAAGCGCAGATAGTTCGGCATGAACTGTTCTGCGTCGTCCATGATGAACACACGCTGGACGTACAGTTTCAGACCGTGTTTATGATCGCGGTTCCACATATCCCACGGTGCCTGCGACGGGATGTACAGCAGGCTGGTGTACTCCTGCTTACCTTCAACGCGGTTGTGGCTCCAGGTCAGCGGATCGTTAAAGTCATGGGCGATATGTTTGTAGAACTCTTTGTACTCTTCATCGGTGATTTCCGACTTGTTACGGGTCCACAGCGCCTGCGCTTTGTTGATTTTCTCCCAGGAGATAACGGTTTCGCCGTCTTTCTCTTCGCGTTTTTCGATCTCTACCGGCAGCGCGATATGGTCGGAGTATTTGCTGATGATGGAACGCACGCGCCAGTCATCGAGGAACTCGTCTTCGCCTTCACGCAGATGCAGGGTGATTTCAGTACCACGATCTTCTTTGGTGATGTCGGCAACGGTGTATTCACCTTCACCAGCCGATTCCCAGAACACGCCGTTTTCTGGTTTTTCGCCCGCCGCACGAGTACGCACGGTCACTTTATCGGCCACGATAAACGCGGAGTAGAAACCAACACCAAACTGACCGATCAGCTGGCTGTCTTTCGCCTGGTCAGAGCCCAGGGATTCGAGGAATGATTTGGTGCCGGATTTAGCGATAGTCCCCAGATGGTCAATCACTTCGTCGCGGGTCATCCCCACGCCGTTATCGGAGATGGTCAGCGTGCGCTTGTCTTTATCGAAAGAAACACGAACGCGCAGTTCGCCGTCACCTTCGTACAGATCCGGGTTAGAGAGCGCGCGGAAACGCAGCTTGTCCGCCGCATCGGAGGCGTTAGAGATAAGCTCACGCAGGAAGATTTCTTTATTGGAATACAGAGAATGGATCATCAGGTGCAGAAGCTGTTTCACTTCTGACTGAAAACCACGAGTTTCTTGTCCTTTCATGTAGGTCTACCTCAATAATGCCATTTTAAGGTTAAAAACAGGATGAGGGGTAAATGGGGACAAGGAAGGATAATTTCAAGCGAGAGCAGGTGATCCTGCTCTCGTTTGCTTAAAAACGAATCTTATGACGCCCGGCAAGGGAGTGTGACAGCGTGGTGCCATCGACCATTTCCAGCTCGCCGCCAACCGGTACGCCATGAGCGATACGGCTGGCTTCCACGTTATATTGCGCGCAAAGCTCGGCAATGTAGTTAGCGGTGGCTTCACCTTCGACCGTCGGGTTGGTGGCGAGGATCACTTCGGTGATTTTTTCTGCCGCCAGACGCTGCTCCAGGCGATCAAGTCCGATATCATCCGGGCCGATGCCGTCCAGCGGTGACAGATGCCCCATCAACACAAAATAACGACCGGAAAACTGCCCTGTCTGCTCAATGGCGTAGATGTCCGCCGGACTCTCCACCACGCAGATTTGACCGTTTTCCTGACGACGCGGATTTGAACAGATGTTACAGACTTCCTGTTCAGTGAAGGTCCGACAATCGGCGCAGTGGCCGATTTCCGACATCGCCCGGGTGAGCGCCTGCGCCAGACGCATCCCGCCGCTACGATCGCGCTGAAGCAGCGTGAACGCCATACGCTGCGCCGACTTCGGGCCAACGCCCGGCAGACAGCGCAGTGCTTCCATAAGCTGTGTTAACAGCGGGCTGGTTTGCATCAGAACGGCATCTTAAAGCCTGGCGGCAGCTGCATTCCGGAGGAAACAGAGGCCATTTTTTCTTTCTGGGTTTCTTCGATGCGACGCGCTGCGTCGTTGAATGCCGCAGCGACCAAATCTTCCAGCATCTCTTTGTCGTCTTCCAGCAGGCTCGGGTCGATCTCTACGCGACGGCAGTTGTGAGCGCCATTGATGGTCACTTTCACCAGACCTGCGCCGGATTCGCCAGTCACTTCCAGCTTCGCGATTTCTTCCTGCATCTGCTGCATTTTTTCTTGCATCTGCTGGGCTTGCTTCATCAGGTTGCCCAGACCGCCTTTACCAAACATAGGTTTCTCTCTCAATCACGTTAAGGATGACGATCGTAAGCAGTGCTTACGATCAAATGGGGCGGATACTTTCTTCATCCAGCTCTGCATCAAAGAATCGACGCAGGGTCTGAATATTATTATCCGCAATAATGGACTCGCGCGCCTGCGCAAGTTTTTCTTCGTATATCGCCTGACGCCACTCCAGCGGCGTACGCACCGCGGGATTATCATCTTCAACGATAGTCAGTTCAACCGTTGAACCTTTTAACGTGCTCAACGCTTCAGCCAGTTTTTGCTGTGCGCCGCGGTTATTCAAATGCCGCTGAGAGGAGCGCAAATGCAGGCATACAGCGTTGTCGCTCTCCTCTTTCCAGGCATTTAACGCCACCTGCTCGACCAGTTTGGGTAGCGATAGTTGGCTCACCTGTGCCGCCCACGGGTCGCGCTCAATGGCTTCTGCCGCCAGCTTCGCCGCCAGTTCCGGCGTTTTTTCATGTTCCAGCGCTTTTTTTAGCGCCTTCGGCGTGGCGACCACTTCTTTTTGCTGCATCACTGGGGTGGTCGCCTTCCAGCGATACGCTTCTTTTTTGGCTGGCGCTTTTTCCAGCGTCGATGGCACAGGACGCGACTGAACGCGATCGGTGACCGAAGCCAGTCTTTCCAGCGCAGCGTTATTCACCGGCCGCGCGCGGGTAGCGGCTGCCGGTTCACTCTTTTTTGCTTTGGTTGCTCCCTGAGCGCGCTGCAGTTGCTGACGCGCCGCCAGCACCTGGCTGGTGGTTTCTGAGAGCGGTACAGTCGGTGCCTGCTGCGGCGCTGGTTGCGGTTGCGGCGGCACCTGGGTTGGCGTCATTACTGCCGTTGGCGCGACGGGCGCAAAGGACTGGCGTGGCACTTCTGGCTCAGGCAGCGGCATACGCGGATGGAACGCCAGCGCGCGCAGCAGTGTCATCTCAACGCCCATGCGGCGGTCCGGCGCATACGGTAATTCTTTGCGACCAATCAACAGCGTCTGATAGTAAAGCTGAATATCCGTCGGCGGTATGGTGCGCGCAAGTTCACGCATCCGCAACTCGATGGCGGCCATGTCGTTGCCAAGTGCTGCAGGCGAAAGTTGTACCATCGCAATGCGGTGCAACAGGCCGAGCATTTCCACCAACAACGCTTCCCACTCGATACCACGGGCAGCGGCTTCATTAATCAGCGCCATTACGCGCTCGCCGTTGGCCTCGACCATCGCTTCAACCAGCGACAGCGCCTGATCGTCGTCAAGCGTACCCAGCATCGCGCTTACTGACTGGGTCGAAACCTGGCCGTCGCCGCTGGCAATCGCCTGGTCGGTCAGACTTAAGGCATCTCGCAAACTGCCTTCGGCGGCGCGCGCCAGCAGTTGCAGTGCGCGTGGCTCGTGAGCGATATGTTCTTCGTTGAGGATGTGCTCAAGCTGGTGGCGAATTTGCTCGACATCCAGCGCCTTAAGATGGAATTGCAGACAGCGTGACAAAATCGTCACTGGCAATTTCTGCGGATCGGTCGTCGCCAGCAGGAACTTGACGTGCTCTGGCGGCTCTTCAAGGGTTTTTAACAGTGCGTTAAAGCTGTGACGCGACAGCATATGCACTTCGTCGATCAGATAGACTTTAAAACGACCACGCGCCGGAGCGTACTGAACGTTATCCAGCAGGTCGCGGGTATCTTCAACTTTAGTGCGCGAGGCGGCGTCGATTTCAATCAAATCGACAAAGCGCCCCTGCTCGATTTCACGGCAGTTATCGCATACGCCGCACGGCGTCGCGGTAATGCCGGTTTCGCAGTTTAGCCCCTTCGCCAGCAGTCGGGCGATAGAGGTTTTTCCGACGCCACGGGTGCCGGAAAAAAGATAAGCATGATGAATACGCCCTAACGACAAGCCGTTCGCCAGTGCGGTCAGCACATGTTCCTGGCCGACGACGTCAGCAAAGGTTTGTGGGCGCCATTTTCGGGCTAAGACCTGATAACTCATTGGCAGGCTCTGAAACGCTGGAAGGTGGATTCACGAAGGGGTAATGCTAACACAGCCCCGTCAGAACGGCGAGGCTGAATGTACAACTTGTGCTGCCCATGACGTGGGCTGGCGAAAATTAATGGCCCGGGAACGGGACAAGGCTATAACAGGTAATGCCCTGCTTTTCGAGGCGCTGTTCGCCGCCAAGATCGAACAGATTAATGATGAACGCAGCGTCAGTAACTTCACCACCTAAACGGCGGATCAGTTTAACCGTCGCTTCAATGGTGCCGCCTGTTGCCAGCAAATCATCAACCACCAGCACTTTGTCGCCAGGTTTAATGGCATCAACGTGGATTTCCAGCTTATCGGTGCCGTATTCCAGTTCATAAGATTCGTTGATAGTTTCGCGCGGCAGTTTGCCTGGTTTACGTACCGGCACAAAACCAACGCCCAGACCCAATGCTACCGGAGCGCCGAACAAGAAGCCACGAGCTTCAGTGCCGACGACTTTGGTAATGCCCGCATTTTTGTAACGCTCAACCAGTAAATCGATGCTGAGAGCGTAAGCTTTCGGGTCTTCCAGTAAGCTGGTGACATCGCGGAAAAGAATGCCGGGTTTCGGGTAGTCCTGAATGCTTTTGATGCTATTTTTGAGATACTCAAGCTGCTGTGCAGTCGCGGTCATAAGTGTATGCCTGCTTGTTACGGTGGTACTCACGGCGCGTTTTAAACGAGTCAAAAGTAACAGTTGTTTAACCTTTGACCGCCTGCGCCTGTGCTCGAAAACGCCAGAATGTACTGGCTGTGGGCGATAATTGCAACAGCGATTGTTGTGCTTTGCCGTTTTTATTGCTTTTCATCAATCACTGGGATTCGCCACATAAAAATCAGCAAACAGCCGAGGATCACCAATAACAGAATCCGCACCCACGTCATATGTACGAACCAAAGTGAAATCGCAAAAGTCAGTAAAATAATGAATATCGCCCGAGGCTTTGCACCGCGTGGCATCGCATGATATTTCTGCCAGAAGCGTAAATAGCTGCCAAACCATGAGCGGTACAGCAACCAGGCGTGGAAGCGCGGCGATGAACGGGCAAAGCACCAGGCGGCCAGTAGGATAAATGGCGTCGTCGGCAATACCGGTAATACCACGCCCAGCGTACCCAACACTACCGCCAGCCAGCCAATGATGATTAAAATGATTCGTTGCATATTATGTGTAGTCAGCATACAGAGTGGCTACTTTAGCATAACAATTATCATTTTCATTGAGGTCTTATCGTGAAAACTGCCCTGCTGCTGGAAAAACTGGAAGGTCAGCTCGCCACGCTGCGCCAGCGTTGTGCCCCGGTGGCGCAGTTCGCCACGTTAAGCGCCCGTTTCGACAGGCACCTTTTTCAGACCCGTGCGACAACGTTACAGGCGTACCTGGAAGAAGCGGGAGATAATTTGTCAGCGCTTCGCCATGCGGTTGAGCAACAGCAACTGCCGCAAGTCGCCTGGCTGGCAGAACATCTGGCGGCACAACTGGAAGCCATCGCGCGTGAAGCCGCAGCCTGGTCGCTACGCGCGTGGGATAGCGCACCACCAAAAATTGCCCGCTGGCAGCGTAAACGTATTCAGCATCAGGAGTTTGAACGACGGCTACGTGAAATGGTTGCCGAACGTAAAGCCCGTCTGGTGCGGGCGACCGATCTCGTGGAACAGCAAACGCTACATCGTGAAGTGGAAGCCTATGAAGCGCGCCTGGCGCGTTGCCGTCATGCGTTGGAAAAAATCGAAAACAGGTTAGCGCGTTTAACCCGCTAACAATGGAGAAAGTATGTCACTGGAAAATGCCCCTGACGATGTCAAACTGGCCGTCGATTTAATTGTGCTACTGGAAGAAAATCAAATCCCTGCCAGCACCGTGCTGCGCGCGCTGGATATTGTAAAGCGTGATTATGAAAAGAAATTAACGCGCGATGATGAGGCGCAAAGTGATAAATAAATGGGGCCGCTAAATGTCCCCTAAGATTGCGGGCAAACGCAAAACTGCCTGATGCGCTACGCTTATCAGGCCTACACCGCTCCTGCAATATATTGAATTTTCGCGGTTTCGTAGGCCGGATAAGGCGGTCACGCCGCATCCGGCATGAACAACGCGCACTTTGTCAGCAATCTCGGGGGCAACTAAATGCCGCCCCTTTCGTTATTATCCTACCGCAGGCGTCGGATCATCACCTTTGTAGTCACGTTTCACTTCCGTCACTTCATCGCCCTTCTCGTTATGCAAATGCACTTCAAGCTGGTTAAAGGCAATGTTGATGTCGTTTTCACGGCATAACTGATCGATAGTACGGTTCAGTTCATCGACGGTGCGGCTACGGTCGCGCAGTTCACGAACATACAAGCGCAGTTCGTGATCCAGCGTGCTGGCGCCAAATGCAGTAAAGAAGACTTCTGGCATTGGCTCGTGCATCACCCTTGGATGCTCTGTCGCTGCCTGAAGCAGGACTCTGCGGACTTTTTCCAGATCGGAGCCATAGGCCACGCCCAGGCGGATCACCAGACGCGTGGTGGTGTCAGTCAATGACCAGTTGATCAGACGCTCGGTAACAAACGCTTTGTTCGGGATGATCACTTCTTTGCGATCGAAATCGGTAATCGTTGTCGCACGAATACGGATCTTACTGACCGTCCCAGAGTAGGTACCAATGGTTACCGTATCGCCAATGCGCACCGGACGTTCGAACAAGATGATCAAACCGGAGACAAAGTTACCGAAGATCTCCTGTAAGCCAAAACCAAGACCTACGGATAATGCTGCTGCCAGCCACTGGAGTTTATCCCACGAGACGCCCAGCGATCCGAACACCATCATCGCACCAACGGCAATGATGATGTAGTTAAGGATAGTGGTGATGGCATACGATGCCCCCTGGCGCATGTTCAGGCGCGACAGCACCAGCACTTCCAGCAAACCAGGCAGGTTGCGAATCAACGCCCAGGCCACCATTGAGACGATAATCGCAAACAACAGACTGCCCATGGTGACGTTTTTCACCACCGCAGCGCCAGCTTCAGTGCCGTTGTAATGCCAGAGCGTGATGCTGTCGAGATAGCTGAACACGGTGATCAAATCGGACCAAATTGCCCAGAACATGACACCGAACAGCGCAAACATCAGCAACATGGTAATACGCAGCGTCTGCTGGTTAACCTGCTCCAGCGCGATGGTGGGTTCTTCCGGCGGTTCGGCACCTTCTGCGCCCTCTTTCACCAGATTCTGCCGACGCGCCAGCGCACGACGCCAGGCGATACGCCGCGCCGCTACGCTTAAACCGCGCAATACTGTCTGGTAGAGCAAGTTCCAGATGATCACCAGATAAACGGTTTCAATCCAACGCCCGGAGAGGCGCAGCGTGGTGTAGAAGTAGCCTGTAGCGGTCAGCACCATCAGCGCAATCGGGATAATCGACAGCACGGTAATGGTGACCAGTCGCATGGTGTGCGACTCTTTATCACGCCAGCTTTCGCGGCACATTGGCCACACCAGGAAGGCAATCAGCAGCAGGTTGAAGAAAATCATCGCCTGCCCCAGCACATCATCCATCAGATGCAGCGGGGAGAGTTCTGCCACCACAGACCAGAAATGGATCGGCAGCAACGCGAGGCTGATGCGGACAATTTGCCGACGCCAGTGGCTGGTCTGCTGTTCCGGCATACCAAAGTGACGCACGGCAACACCGTTTTTCTCCAGCACTTTCCAGCACAGGCCAAACACCAGCCAGAAAATCGCCAGTTTTTTGCTGAACGACCACAATAATTCACTGATGTTGAGTTGCATCGTCAGTAGAATCAGACCGACAGCGAGAATAATCAGGCACACCGGCAGTGCGCGGATCAGATCAATAAGAATCGCTTTTGGCGTATTGAGCTGGCTATCGTTACGCAGGGAACCTACCGCCGAAGCCAGTTTTTGTTGATATGCTTTCAGCCAGCCTAAACGCCAGTGAATCAGCCCGGCAATCAACAGCAGCGGCAAACCGGCAAGGAAAGCGATAAATACGGCGGGCCAGGCTTTTTCCCAGTTCACCGTAATTTTCATCGATTTAAACTCATCTTTCAGGGTTTGCGGGAACGCTTTGATCCAGTCCCAGTCCATCGGACGGTTACTGTTCACCCAAAAAATTTGCTGAGTCAGGATGGATTTCAGGTTTTTCGATACGCTCATTAACTGCTGCTGGTTGATTTGCAGGTTAATGGCCATCATCAGCTGGTTACCCAACTGTTTGTTAAGCTGATCCAACAGTTCGCGACGCATATCAACCACTTGCAATAACGCATCGTGAACTTCGCTGTTGACTTCGTTGGCGTGACCTTCTTCCAGCTTGCTGACGAACGCATCGCTCTGGAACAGCGCGTCACGTTGCTGGTTGACTTCAAACTGTTCGAGACGCAAGTCCGCGATGCGGTTGGTCATATTTTCCAGTTCATCCGCCGAGGGCAGCGTTTGTTGTTGCTGATAAAGAATGCGTGAAAGCAGCAGACTGCCTTTCAGGACAGAAATCTGCTCTTTGATGTTACGTTCCGATTGCAGCGCCCGCTCCAGCCAGTTTTTGACTTTGATGTTTTGCTGCATCAGGACATTACCGTTTTCGGTAGCGGTAATCAGACGCTGGCTTAATTGCTGGTTTATTTCCAGCTCCTGCTTCACCAGCGGATTAGCCTGAATACGCGCAGCTTCATCCGGGGTAACGGCTTCCTGCGCCGTTTTTTCGGTTAATGTCAGGCGCTTGCTGTTCACCGCCTCCTGCAACAGTTGTAGCTGATGTTCAAGTCGCGTACTGTTCGCCGTCACGTAATCACGCTGCTTTTGCAGGGTGTCCTGTAAGACAGTGTTCCCTTCCAGGCTTTTACGCTGTTGGTCAATCTCGGCATTCAGCAAAGCTTGCTGTGCCTGCATTAACACTTTCTGGCTGGGACGTAAGGCGGCTTCGCCGACCTCGGTTCCATCCAGGCGGCTGCGAATTTGTTGCAATTGCTGCGAGGCGGTATACATCGCATTTTGCACGCGTTCAGGCTGCGTCTGTAACGAAACTAACTGGCTGTTATAAGAAGCCAGATCATTTTGTGCATTCTGCAAATCGTCCAGCGCCTGGGAGACACGTAACTCCAACTGGCGCAACGATAGCGTACTCAGAATTTTGCGGGTTTCTTCGTCGTTATCCACATCATTGAGCGCAGTTAGCGCTGCAGTCGCTTGACGCATTTTCTCTGGCGCTTCGGCAACTTTTTGCCGTAATTGCACCGTTTCGTCTTTAATGCGATCGATTTTCTCGAGGGTGGCTAACGTGTCAGTAATATCTTGCTGCACCAGCTTGTCCTGGGCAGAAAGATCTTTTTGTTTATTCAGTGAGTCAAGTTGTGCCTGCAGGTCTGCTTTCGTCGGTAGATCACCATTCGATGACGCCCGCGCAAACGCCGTGTTCTGGCATAACAAGACAAGAACAAAAGCAATAAATGCTGAAAAAACAAAATGCCGTGATCGTTTGTAATACTGGAACATAGTCATGATGAATGAAGGTTTCTGAACCTGAAGAACGACCTGAACGAGTCGGGTGGCTAGAATATCACGGTGTAGAGAGCCAGAATAGCAACAGCGAAAATGTCCAGGATAAATCCTGGAGTCTGATTCAGGATTTTTCGTTGGCGGCGGGAGTACGAAGAGTCGGGCAAAGAAGATACATTTCCAACAAGATGGCTACGTAATCGCGGGCTTCTTTTTTGAGATCAAAAGATTGCGGTGCAAACAGCCAGTTTTCCATCAGGCCGGAAATATAACCGCGCATAATTATCGCCGCACGGCGCGTCATTAAATTGGTTGGTAATAATTTCTTTTCAATACAATGTCTTAACGTTTGCTCTATACGTTCATAACTTTCCAGACAGAGATTTCGTTGTGCCTGTTGGACAATCGCCATTTCTCCGACAAACTCGCATTTGTGGAAAATAATCTCCATTAATAATCGACGCCGTTCTTCCGTCACCGTCGATTCAAGCACATGAATTAGTATTTCTCTTAAAACTGAGAGTGGATCGTCAGGGAATTTTGCCTGATACTCAAGCTCTAGTTCACCAATATTGGACTCTGACAGCTCCCAGATCTCACTGAACAAATCCGACTTGTCTTTAAAATGCCAGTAGATTGCACCGCGCGTAACGCCTGCCGCTTTTGCAATCTCTCCCAGTGAGGTGGATGATACCCCCTGCTGTGAGAAAAGACGTAGCGCCACATCGAGGATGTGTTGACGCGTTTCTTGCGCTTCTTGTTTGGTTTTTCGTGCCATATGTTAGTGAATTTACAGGCGTTAGATTTACATACATTTATGAATGTATGTACCATAGCACGACGATAATATAAACGCAGCAATGGGTTTATCGACTTTTGACCATTGACCAATTTGAAATCGGACACTCGAGGTTTACATATGAACAAAAACAGAGGGTTTACGCCTCTGGCGATCGTTCTGATGCTCTCAGGCAGCTTAGCGCTTACAGGATGTGACGACAAACAGGCCCAACAAGGTGGCCAGCAGATGCCCGCCGTTGGGGTAGTAACAGTCAAAACTGAACCTCTGCAGATCACAACCGAGCTTCCGGGCCGCACCAGTGCTTTCCGGATCGCAGAAGTTCGTCCTCAAGTTAGCGGGATTATCCTGAAGCGTAATTTCAAAGAGGGTAGCGACATCGAAGCAGGTGTCTCTCTTTATCAGATTGATCCTGCTACCTACCAGGCGGCGTACGACAGTGCAAAAGGCGATCTGGCGAAAGCGCAGGCAGCAGCCAATATCGCGCAACTGACTGTTAATCGTTACCAGAAACTGCTGGGTACTCAGTACATCAGTAAGCAAGAGTACGATCAGGCGCTGGCTGATGCGCAACAGGCAAATGCGGCTGTCACTGCGGCAAAAGCGGCTGTTGAAACCGCGCGGATCAATCTGGCTTACACCAAAGTCACCTCTCCGATTACTGGCCGTATTGGTAAATCAAACGTGACGGAAGGTGCCCTGGTGCAAAACGGTCAGGCGACTGCGCTGGCAACCGTGCAGCAACTTGATCCTATCTATGTGGATGTTACCCAGTCCAGCAACGACTTCCTGCGTCTGAAACAGGAACTGGCAAACGGTACGCTGAAGCAAGAGAACGGCAAGGCCAAAGTCTCGCTGATCACCAGCGACGGCATTAAGTTCCCGCAGGACGGTACGCTGGAGTTCTCTGACGTGACTGTCGATCAGACCACTGGGTCTATCACTTTACGCGCTATCTTCCCGAACCCGGATCACACTCTGCTGCCGGGTATGTTCGTGCGCGCTCGTCTGGAAGAAGGGCTTAATCCTAACGCCATTTTAGTTCCGCAACAGGGTGTAACTCGTACACCACGCGGTGAGGCTACCGTTCTGGTGGTTGGCGCGGATGACAAAGTGGAAACCCGCCCAATCGTCGCAAGCCAGGCTATTGGCGATAAGTGGCTGGTGACAGAAGGTCTGAAAGCAGGCGACCGCGTAGTAATAAGTGGGCTGCAGAAAGTGCGTCCTGGTGTCCAGGTAAAAGCACAAGAAGTTACCGCTGATAATAACCAGCAAGCCGCAAGCGGTGCTCAGCCTGAACAGTCCAAGTCTTAACTTAAACAGGAGCCGTTAAGACATGCCTAATTTCTTTATCGATCGCCCGATTTTTGCGTGGGTGATCGCCATCATTATCATGTTGGCAGGGGGGCTGGCGATCCTCAAACTGCCGGTGGCGCAATATCCTACGATTGCACCACCGGCGGTCACGATCTCCGCTTCCTACCCCGGCGCTGATGCGAAAACAGTGCAGGACACGGTGACACAGGTTATCGAACAGAATATGAACGGTATCGATAACCTGATGTATATGTCCTCTAACAGTGACTCCACAGGTACTGTGCAGATCACCCTGACCTTTGAGTCTGGTACTGATGCGGATATCGCGCAGGTTCAGGTGCAGAACAAACTGCAACTGGCGATGCCGTTGCTGCCGCAAGAAGTACAGCAGCAAGGGGTGAGCGTTGAGAAATCTTCCAGCAGCTTCCTGATGGTTGTCGGTGTTATCAACACTGACGGCACCATGACGCAGGAAGATATCTCCGACTACGTAGCGGCAAATATGAAAGATGCCATTAGCCGTACGTCGGGCGTTGGTGACGTTCAGCTGTTCGGTTCACAGTACGCGATGCGTATCTGGATGAACCCGAATGAGTTGAACAAATACCAGCTAACGCCGGTTGATGTCATTACCGCTATCAAAGCACAGAACGCCCAGGTCGCAGCCGGTCAGCTCGGCGGTACACCGCCGGTGAAAGGCCAGCAGCTTAACGCCTCTATTATTGCTCAGACGCGTCTGACCTCTACTGAAGAGTTCGGCAAAATTCTGCTGAAAGTGAATCAGGATGGTTCCCGCGTGCTGCTGCGTGATGTGGCGAAGATTGAGCTGGGTGGTGAGAACTACGACATCATCGCGGAATTTAACGGACAACCGGCTTCTGGTCTGGGTATCAAGCTGGCAACCGGTGCGAACGCGCTGGAAACTGCTGCGGCAATCCGTGCTGAACTGGCGAAGATGGAGCCATTCTTCCCGTCAGGTCTGAAAATCGTTTATCCGTACGACACGACGCCGTTCGTGAAAATCTCTATTCACGAAGTGGTTAAAACCCTGGTCGAAGCGATCATCCTCGTGTTCCTGGTTATGTATCTGTTCCTGCAGAACTTCCGCGCGACGTTGATTCCGACCATTGCCGTACCGGTGGTATTGCTGGGGACCTTTGCTGTCCTTGCCGCCTTTGGCTTCTCGATAAACACGCTAACGATGTTCGGGATGGTGCTCGCCATCGGCCTGTTGGTGGATGACGCCATCGTCGTGGTAGAAAACGTTGAGCGTGTGATGGCGGAAGAAGGTCTGCCGCCGAAAGAAGCCACACGTAAGTCGATGGGGCAGATTCAGGGCGCACTGGTGGGTATCGCGATGGTGCTGTCGGCGGTATTTATCCCGATGGCCTTCTTCGGCGGCTCTACTGGTGCAATCTATCGTCAGTTCTCCATTACCATTGTTTCGGCAATGGCACTGTCAGTGCTGGTGGCGTTGATCCTGACTCCGGCACTTTGTGCCACTATGCTGAAACCTATCGCTAAAGGCGATCACGGCGAAGGCAAAAAAGGCTTCTTCGGCTGGTTTAACCGCATGTTCGAGAAGAGCACGCACCACTACACCGACAGCGTAGGCGGTATTCTGCGCAGCACGGGGCGTTATCTGGTGCTGTATCTGATCATTGTGGTCGGCATGGCTTATCTGTTTGTACGTCTGCCAAGTTCCTTCTTGCCAGATGAAGACCAGGGTGTATTTATGACCATGGTCCAACTGCCAGCGGGTGCGACGCAGGAACGTACGCAGAAAGTGCTCAATGAGGTGACGGATTACTATCTGACCAAAGAGAAGAACAACGTTGAGTCGGTATTCGCCGTTAACGGCTTCGGCTTTGCGGGACGTGGTCAGAACACCGGTATTGCGTTCGTTTCGTTGAAGGACTGGGCTGACCGTCCGGGTGATGAAAACAAAGTTGAAGCGATTACCACGCGTGCAACGCGCGCTTTCTCGCAGATTAAAGATGCGATGGTCTTCGCCTTTAACCTGCCTGCGATTGTGGAACTGGGTACGGCAACGGGCTTCGACTTTGAGCTGATTGACCAGGCGGGCCTCGGTCACGAAAAACTGACTCAAGCGCGTAACCAGCTGCTGGGCGAAGCGGCGAAACATCCTGATCTGTTGACCAGCGTGCGTCCAAACGGTCTGGAAGATACTCCGCAGTTCAAGATTGATATCGACCAGGAGAAAGCTCAGGCACTGGGTGTTTCTATTAACGATATTAACACTACCCTGGGCGCTGCATGGGGCGGCAGCTACGTGAACGACTTTATCGACCGCGGTCGTGTGAAAAAAGTTTACGTCATGTCAGAAGCAAAATACCGCATGCTGCCGGAAGATATCGGTAACTGGTATGTGCGTGCTGCTGATGGCCAGATGGTGCCGTTCTCGGCATTCTCATCTTCGCGTTGGGAGTACGGTTCGCCGCGTCTGGAACGTTACAACGGCCTGCCATCCATGGAGATCTTAGGCCAGGCGGCACCAGGTAAGAGTACCGGTGAAGCAATGGCGCTGATGGAACAACTGGCGAGCAAACTGCCTACCGGTGTTGGCTACGACTGGACGGGGATGTCCTATCAGGAACGTCTCTCCGGCAACCAGGCGCCGTCGCTGTATGCGATTTCGTTGATTGTCGTGTTCCTGTGTCTGGCGGCATTGTACGAGAGCTGGTCGATTCCGTTCTCCGTTATGCTGGTCGTGCCGCTGGGGGTTATCGGTGCGTTGCTGGCAGCCACCTTCCGCGGCCTGACCAACGACGTTTACTTCCAGGTGGGCCTGCTCACAACCATTGGGTTGTCGGCGAAGAACGCGATACTTATCGTCGAATTCGCCAAAGACTTGATGGATAAAGAAGGTAAAGGTCTGATTGAAGCAACTCTGGATGCGGTGCGGATGCGTTTACGCCCAATCCTGATGACTTCACTGGCATTTATCCTCGGTGTTATGCCGCTGGTTATCAGCACCGGTGCTGGTTCCGGCGCGCAGAACGCAGTAGGTACTGGTGTAATGGGCGGGATGGTGACCGCAACGGTACTGGCTATCTTCTTCGTTCCGGTGTTCTTCGTGGTGGTTCGCCGCCGCTTTAGCCGCAAAAATGAAGATATCGAACATAACCATACAGTCGATCATCATTGATTAACGTCGTAATCACTAAGGCCGCGCAAGCGGCCTTTTTTATACGCGTAATCTTAATGTTGAAATGTTTATAGTTAATGATTTCAAACGTAAGTTAGTTTTAACGCCGCATAAAATTCATAAAAAATACTTATTGTTAGTTAATTTATATTAAGTCGTACCGATGGATTTAATAACCCCCAGGCATCTAGAGGCTATTCTTAATTATTTGCGGCAATTCTTTATTTGTTCATGTCAATTACATCATAATCAGAGTAATCCTGGGTATTAGTGTGACAAATCGTCAGACCATTTTATCACTCTCAAACATCCTGATTACATTATGTTATGAATAGCATCAGACAAAGTGCTTTAGCCATTACGTCGTCAGCGCTGGAATGAGGAAGAGAGTCTTTTCCCTCCCCTCCTCCTAATTGTAATTTTTCGTAATAATACGATGAAAACCGCCAAAGAGTAGCTTATAGTTAATCTAACAAGTGAGAGGGCAAGGCCAGGTCTGTAAGTTTTCCATCCCAAAAGGTGTCCGTTAGTTCAACCGCTAAGAAGGGGGACGCGTTATGGATGAATACTCACCAAAAAGACATGATGTCGCGCAGCTTAAATTTCTCTGCGAAACCTTGTATCATGACTGTCTTGCAAACCTTGAAGAAAGTAACCATGGTTGGGTTAACGACCCTACCTCGGCCATCAATCTGCAGCTTAATGAACTCATTGAACATATAGCAACCTTCGCACTTAATTACAAAATTAAGTATAATGAAGACAATAAGCTCATTGAGCAGATAGATGAATATCTGGACGACACCTTTATGTTGTTCAGTAGTTATGGTATTAATATGCAGGATCTCCAGAAATGGCGGAAGTCAGGTAACCGACTGTTCCGTTGTTTTGTGAATGCCACTAAAGAGAATCCTGCGAGTTTATCTTGTTAGAATTATTACAACCATGGGTAGAAGTATGTCCGATAAACCTTTAACGAAAACCGATTATTTGATGCGTCTGCGTCGTTGCCAGACAATTGACACGCTAGAGCGTGTTATCGAGAAAAATAAATACGAATTATCAGATAATGAACTGGCGGTATTTTACTCAGCCGCAGATCACCGCCTCGCAGAATTGACCATGAATAAACTGTACGACAAGATCCCCTCCTCTGTATGGAAATTTATTCGGTAATTAAATAGCAGACATTCGAAAATGTAACCGACTGTTTATTAACATTATTATATTATTCGCAATGAAAGCATACCGCATGTGACCTTCATCACATTCGGAAAACGGGAACGTTCTCTTAACTGACTATTCGCATTACCGTGTTGCCGCATTTTCAGCAACGGGAGGTCAGTAATGAGCACAGAAAAAGAAAAAATGATTGCTGGTGAGTTGTATCGCTCGGCAGATGAGGAGTTATCTCGCGATCGCCTGCGCGCTCGTCAGCTTATTCACCAATACAATCACTCCGCACCGGAAGAACAAACATTACGCCAGAAAATTCTCACCGATTTATTCGGTCAGGTAGCAGATGCTTATATTGAACCCTCTTTTCGCTGCGACTATGGCTATAACATTTTTTTGGGCAAAGGATTTTACGCCAACTTCGATTGCGTGATGCTTGATGTCTGCCCAATTCGTATCGGTGATAATTGCATGTTGGCACCAGGTGTTCACATTTATACCGCTACGCACCCTGTCGACCCAGTAGCCCGTAATAGTGGCGCTGAACTGGGGAAACCTGTGACTATCGGTAATAACGTCTGGATTGGCGGACGTGCTGTCATCAACCCTGGTGTAACCATTGGCGATAACGTCGTGGTGGCCTCTGGCGCCGTCGTCACAAAAGATGTTCCGGCTAACGTTGTCGTGGGCGGTAACCCGGCCACTGTCATTAAAAAACTGTAACCATGGTTGCAACTGTTATGCAAAATTGTGGTTAATCTGTTACTTTCATCATATGATTCCCACGTTAAAATAGGGTGTTCCCTGAAAAGTTGCAGATACCACAAAGGCAAAAGATGACTGAAATACAACGCCTGCTGACCGAAACAATTGATGCACTAAATGCACACGAAAAACGCGATAATAAACCTCGCTTTAGTATCAGTTTTATCCGTAAACATCCGGGGCTGTTTATCGGTATGTATGTCGCTTTTTTTGCCACTCTGGCTGTGATGTTACAGTCTGAAACGCTGGTTGGTTCAGTCTGGCTCCTGGTGGTATTGTTCATCCTGCTTAACGGTTTCTTCTTTTTTGACGTTTATCCGCGTTACCATTACGAAGATATCGACGTTCTTGATTTCCGGGTTTGCTACAACGGCGAATGGTACAATACACGCTTTGTTCCAACTGCATTGGTCGACGCTATTCTGAACTCGCCGCGTGTCGCGAACATCCACAAAGAACAGTTGCAGAAAATGATCGCTCGTAAAGGTGAGTTGTCCTTTTACGATATTTTCACTCTCGCCCGCACCGAAGCGACACCATAAGTTGTATCGCCCTCACCAGGCGTAAACATCCGCGCCTGGTGAATTGACAACAATCGTTGCCACAACGCATTTAACGAAACTCCCCCGCATCACTTATCTTTTGCATGCCCTTATTCGCTATCGGATATACTTTCCCTACACTGCGTAAATAAGGACATGCTGGTGAGAACACGACATCTGGTCAGCCTAATTTCAGGAGTACTGATCCTTTCCGTACTTCTACCAGTGGGCTTAAGCATCTGGCTGGCTCATCAACAGGTAGAAACGTCATTTGTTGAGGAGCTACATACCTACTCATCCCGCGTCGCTATTCGCGCCAACAAAGTGGCGTCGCAAGGGAAAGATGCACTACAAAAACTGGAAAAATGGCAAGGCGCAGCCTGTAGCAAGGCTCATCTAATGGAAATGCGCCGGGTATCTTATAGTTATCGTTATATTCAGGAAGTGGTCTATGTCGATAACAACGTGCCTCAGTGCTCTTCTCTGGAACATGAAAGTCCGCCAGATACCTTCCCCGAGCCAGGTAAAATATCGAACGATGGTTATCGGGTATGGTTAACCTCGCACAACGATTTAGGTATTACCCGCTACATGGTTGCAATGGGAACTGCACATTACATAGTGATGATTGACCCCGCCTCATTTATAGATGTGATTCCTTATAGCTCGTGGCAAATTGATGCCGCGATTATTGGCAATGTGCATAACATTATCATTACCAGCAGTGACGAAATAGCCCAGGGAATTATTACCCAGCTGCAAAAAACACCGGGTGAACACATCGAAAAGAATGGAATCATTTACGATATCCTGCCTCTCCCCGAGATGAATATTTCCATAATCACCTGGGCTTCGACAAAAACGTTACAAAAAGGTTGGCATCGGCAGGTCTTTATCTGGTTGCCTGTCGGATTGTTAATTGGCCTACTGGCGGCAATGTTCGTCCTGCGGATTTTACGCCGTATCCAGTCACCGCATCATCGCCTGCAAGATGCTATCGAAAACCGCGATATTTGCGTGCACTATCAGCCTATTATCTCCTTATCGAATGGAAAGATTGTCGGAGCCGAAGCGCTGGCGCGCTGGCCGCAGACAGACGGTAGCTGGTTGTCACCGGATAGTTTTATCCCGCTGGCGCAACAAACGGGCCTGTCAGAATCTCTGACTCTGCTTATTATCAAAACGGTCTTTGAAGATATGGGCGACTGGCTGCGTCAGCATCCGCAGCAACATATTTCGATCAATCTTGAATCCACCGTGCTCACCTCGGAAAAAATCCCGCAATTGCTGCGTGAAATGATCAATCACTACCAGGTCAATCCCAAACAGATCGCTCTTGAACTCACTGAACGCGAGTTTGCCGATCCAAAAATCAGCGCCCCGGTAATCTCCCGATATCGACAGGTTGGTCATGAAATTTATCTTGATGATTTTGGTACCGGTTATTCGAGCTTAAGTTATTTGCAGGATCTGGATGTCGATATTCTGAAGATCGATAAATCCTTCGTTGATGCGCTGGAATATAAAAATGTCACACCGCATATCATCGAAATGGCAAAAACGCTGAAACTTAAAATGGTGGCGGAAGGGATCGAAACCAGCAAACAGGAAGAGTGGCTACGCCAGCATGGCGTGCATTACGGCCAGGGATGGTTGTACAGCAAAGCATTACCGAAAGAGGAGTTTATACGCTGGGCAGAACACCATCTGTGAATTTTGGGGCTGGCGGCACGCCGCACAGCCCGTCACGCTACTCGTCAATGATTGACTCGAACCCACCGTAGATCATTCGTTTACCATCAAACGGCATGGACTCGCCGAACTCTTTCATCCGTGGGTCCGACATCATCTTCTGATTGGCAGCGTCGCGGACCTCTTTTGAAGGGTATTCAATCCAGCTAAAAACCACTTCCTCATTCTCTTCCGCTTTGACCGCCATACGAAAATCGGTCACTTTGCCATTCGGTACATCGCTGGCCCAGCATTCAACAATGCGCAGGGCGCCAAACTCTTTAAACAGCGGCGCGGCCTTTGCGGCCATTTCACGATAGGCATCCTTTTTGTCGGCAGGAACAGCAACCACAAAACCATCAACATACTTCATCAGACATACCTCCGAAGCGTACCGTGCAGCCAGAAAATTCTTGCGGCATCAGTCGTGGTTAAAGTTTAGCCATATTGAGATTTTTTGACGAAACGGTGGGAGGCAGAAATGGGTGGGGGCCCTGCCAGCTACATCCCGGCACACGCGTCATCTGCCTTGGCTGCTTCCTTCCGGACCTGACCTGGTAAACAGAATAGCGTTGCGGGAGAACCAACAGAGCCCCCATTGAGAGCGTTGAGAACCAACGCGCAGGCGCATTATCACTGCTGCCCCTGCTAATTGCAACCCATTGCGTGCCGGATGCTGGTTTCTTGCGCAATGCGACTTCACTCGGACGTTTTTCCAGATTATGCTGAAAAATTACCTCAGGAAGAAAAGATGGAAAAAGAAGATTCATTTCCCCAGCGCGTGTGGCAAATCGTAGCCGCTATTCCCGAAGGGTATGTCACTACTTACGGCGATGTCGCGAAACTGGCAGGATCGCCCCGTGCCGCGCGCCAGGTGGGCGGTGTGTTAAAGCGCCTGCCCGAAGGCAGCACTTTGCCCTGGCATCGGGTGGTTAACCGCCACGGCACAATCTCATTAACCGGACCAGATTTACAGCGTCAGCGCCAGGCATTACTGGCAGAAGGCGTGATGGTATCGGGAAACGGACAAATCGACTTGCAGCGTTATCGCTGGAACTACTAACCCTCTCCGGGCGGAGAGGGTTAACTTCGCTTAATATTGCGTTGGAGCTGGAACTGCCGAAGACGGATTCACCTGAGTTGGTGAAGTCGAAGGTACGGTGGTCATTGCGCCACCGCTGGCCTGAACCGGCACGGCGGTTTGCTGTACCGGCACCAATGTCAGGTCGGCTTTAGTTCCGCCCTGGTTGATCACCGGCTGAACGGTATCGGTAATAAACACCAATTTGTCATTTACGGTAATCGCCGCACTTAACAGAATACGCGCGTTCGGCTGAACGTCTGCCGGGTTAAATGGCAGAACAAAGCTGAATGGCGACTGTTTACCTTCGGTACGCACCGCTTTTTGCGCCAGTACTTTAGACGGCGCATCGGCTAACGACGCGTCAGAAAGTGTCACGGTCAGCACAGCATCGGGGGGCAGTGCGACTTTCTGACGGATCCAGACCGTACCGGAGACATTAGGTTGCTGTATAGCAGGTTGTTGTGTCGCCGCAATAGAGGTATTTGCAGCAGGTGCTGGCGTCTGGATATCCGCGCTTTTATCAGCGCAAGCCGCCAACGCAATCGCAACCGCTAAACCACTGGCCATGTGCACGAGTTTCATTCACTTCTCCTTATTATCAATGCACCAGCGGGCTAACTTTCCTCGCCGGAAGAGTGGTTAACAAAATCGTAACGTCAATAAGTGTGGCACAAATCACGTATTTACGCCTGCATTTAGCCCGTAATTCAGACCATTGCACCCATCGGACCAGTGACAAAATTGCGTTATACTCAACTCACTTTGGCTTGCTGCGGCAGCTTTGTTACTGGAGAGTTAATATGAGTCAGGCCTTAAAAAATTTACTGACATTGTTGAATCTGGAAAAAATTGAGGAAGGACTCTTTCGCGGCCAGAGTGAAGATTTAGGTTTACGCCAGGTGTTTGGCGGCCAGGTCGTGGGTCAGGCCCTGTATGCCGCAAAGGAGACAGTACCCGAAGAGCGTCTGGTGCATTCATTCCACAGCTACTTTCTTCGCCCTGGTGATAGCAAGAAGCCGATTATTTATGATGTCGAAACACTGCGCGACGGCAACAGTTTCAGTGCTCGCCGTGTGGCAGCGATTCAGAACGGCAAACCCATTTTTTATATGACAGCGTCTTTCCAGGCGCCAGAAGTTGGATTCGAACACCAAAAAGAGATGCCTCCGGCCCCAGCGCCTGATGGTTTGCCTTCGGAAACACAGATCGCCCAGTCGCTGGCGCACCTGCTGCCGCCAGTGCTGAAAGATAAATTCATCTGCGATCGTCCGCTGGAAGTGCGTCCGGTGGAATTTCATAACCCACTGAAAGGTCACGTCGCCGCGCCGCATCGTCAGGTGTGGATCCGCGCAAATGGTAGCGTACCGGATGATCTGCGCGTTCATCAGTATCTGCTGGGGTACGCTTCTGATCTTAACTTCCTGCCGGTAGCTCTACAGCCGCACGGCATCGGTTTTCTCGAACCGGGGATTCAGATAGCCACCATTGACCATTCCATGTGGTTCCATCGACCATTTAATTTAAACGAATGGCTGCTGTATAGCGTGGAGAGCACGTCAGCGTCCAGCGCACGCGGCTTTGTGCGCGGTGAGTTTTATACCCAGGACGGCGTGCTGGTTGCCTCGACCGTTCAGGAAGGGGTAATGCGTAATCACAATTAAAAAAACAGCCGGAGGTGAAAACCGTCCGGCTGCCAGATAGTTGGTAACATGCTTTTGTTGATGCCGGATGCGGGGTAAACGCCTTATCCGGCCCACCAATTATTGTAAATTCAACAAATTGTGATTTTTAATGTAGGCCTGATAAGCGCAGCGCATCAGGCTAAATTGCATTTGATTGCTTGTTACGCGTTATAGGCATTTTCGCCGTGGCTGTTGACGTCCAGCCCTTCTCGCTCCTGTTCTTCCGGTACACGCAGGCCAACCGTCAGATCCGCCAGTTTGTAGCCGATAAATGCCACCACACCGGACCAGACGATCGTAATGGCGACGCTTTCCAGCTGTACCAGCAACTGATGCCCCATCGTCACACCTTCAGCGAAGCCCACGCCGCCCAGCGAGCTGGCGGCAAAAATCCCGGTCATGATACAGCCGACAATGCCACAAACGCCGTGCACACCGAAGACATCGCAAGGATCATCGACCCGCAACAGGCGTTTGAGCATGGTAACGCCCCACAAGCCCGCCAGACCAGCTACCACGCCGATAATCAACGCACCGCCAACCCCAATGTAGCCACAGGCTGGCGTCACGCCGACCAGACCGGCAATCGCGCCAGAACACGCCCCCAGCAGTGAAGGCTTACCACGCAGCGCCCATTCACCGAAGATCCAGCCAAGAATTGCCGCCGCCGTTGCCACCACAGTATTCACAAATGCCAGTGCCGCGATTTCATTCGCCGTACCCGCTGACCCGGCGTTAAATCCAAACCAACCGATATAGAGAATGGCAGTCCCGGTGAAGACCATCGGCAGGTTGTGCGGTTTAAACGCCTCTTTGCCAAAGCCCACGCGTTTACCTATCAGATACGCGCCCACCAGACCGGCGATTGCGGCGTTAATGTGCACCACCGTGCCACCCGCGAAATCCAGCGCACCATGAGAAGCCAGCAAGCCGCCGCCCCACACCATATGTGCAATTGGAATGTAGGAGAGCGTCAGCCACACCACCACGAAAATCAGCACTGCTGAGAAGCGGATCCGTTCCGCCAGCGCCCCGACTATCAAGCCTACGGTAATGCAGGCAAACGATCCCTGAAACGCCACGTGGATGTACTGATAAATGCTGCCCATGACTGCGGTCAGTTCAATATTTTTCAGCATCAACCAGTTAATGTTGCCGAAGAAGTTGTTGCCCTCACCAAACGCCAGCGAGTAACCGTAAACCACCCAGAGAATACAGACCAGTGCAAACGTCACGGTCACCTGCGTTAGCATCGACAGCACGTTTTTGCCGCGAATCAACCCGCCGTAAAACAGGGCAATCCCCGGAACAGTCATAAACAGTACCAGCGCAGTACAAATCATCATAAACGCATTGTCGGCTTTATCGGCTACCGCAGGTGCAGCCATTACCAGTCCCGGCAGCATCGCCAGTGAAGCAAGCCCAGTTTTTATCGTCGCTATCTTCATGTTTCGTTCCTGTTGCTGTGTGCCAGAGATTACAGCGCCGCTTCGTCGGCTTCGCCGGTGCGAATACGAATGACGCGTTGCAATTCAGCGACGAAGATTTTGCCATCGCCAATTTTTCCGGTGTAAGCCGCCTTACTGACGATATCGATCACTTCATCGAGTTGATCATCAGCAATCGCCACATCAATTTTTACTTTTGGCAGGAAATTGACGCTGTATTCCGCGCCCCTGTACAGCTCAGCATGGCCCTTCTGACGCCCGAAACCTTTCACTTCGGTGACGGTCAGGCCCTGAATACCAATGGAAGATAACGCTTCACGAACGTCTTCCAGCTTGAATGGTTTGATTATCACGGTCACCAGCTTCATAGATCCTCTCCGGTCAGAATTCGGTAATGGTTCTGCTACACGAAGAAGGTATTGCAAGCGGTGTGCCAGAAATGAAAAACGAGAAAGAGAGCAGGAAGTTAAGAAGATTGAAAATAAAAACGCACTATGACAGTGCACAGTGCGTTACATTTTTGCACCACCGATGAAATTTTGCGCTAATCAGGCGCTCAGGGATTCATCTTCACGCACGCTGGCTGCCAGCTCTTCGCCCGCAAGTTGCAGTTGATACATCTGCCAGTAGCGCCCCTGGGCGGCCAGCAGTTGCTGGTGAGTGCCCTGTTCCACAGCCTGACCACGATGAAGCACCAGAATGGTATCAGCATCAACAATGGTCGATAAGCGGTGAGCAATCACCACCAGCGTAGTGTGTTCACGCACCGCCGCCAGAGCGTGCTGAATCGCCTGTTCAGTACCGGAGTCAATGCTGGCGGTTGCCTCATCAAGGATCAGGATTTGCGGCGTCTCCACCAGCACGCGTGCCAGTGCCAGCAGTTGCTTTTGCCCGACCGAGAGATTATTCCCCTGCTCGCCCAGCGGCGTATAAATACCATCACTCATGCTGCGCGCGAGTTCCGCCAGTTGCACGGTTTCCAGCGCCTGCCAGACGCGCTCTTCGGAGATATCACGTCCCAGCGTCACGTTGGCGAGGAAGGTATCCGCCAGCACTACCGGATCTTGCTGCACCATCGCCACGCCCTGACGCAGCGCGCTATGACTGAGCGAACTTAACGGACGTCCATCAAGGCGAATCTCACCTTCTGTTAGTGGGTAATAGCCCATCAGCAAACTTGCCAGGGTACTTTTGCCGCTACCGGTATGCCCCACCAACGCCACAAAGCTGCGCGAAGGAACGGCAAGATTAATATTTTTCAGCACCAGATTGTCATCGCGATAAGCAAACGACACGTTATCGACATCAATGGTGCCGCTCTGTAACGGGCGATCATCATTGCCATATTGCTGGCGCGGTCCGTCCATCAGTTCAAACACACGCTCGCCAGCAACAACAGCCTGTTGCAGCATCGCCTGCTGCGTGGTCAGTTCGATTAAGGGTTCGTTAAGTCGCCCCAAATAGCTGATAAACGCATACAGCACACCCACTTCAATGGTGCCGCTGGCGGAGAAGCCAAACAGCATCAACAAGCCACAAAGAATGAGCGATGAAAACAGACTCAGCAGGGGACGCAGTAAAAAGCCGTCCAGCCGTAGCGTTTGCATTCGCGCCATATAGTGTGAACGGCTGGCTTCGCCCATACGTTCGCCAAATCGCGCCTGCTGGCGGAACTGCTGGATGACGCTCATGCCGTTAATCACTTCGTTAAAGCCGTCGTTGATATCAGCCAGATAGGCGCGTACACGGCGGACAATCGGCGTACTGTAACGCTGGTATATCACCATCACCACCAACACAACCGGGAATATCATTATCGCTACCAGCGCCATTCGCCAGTCGAGACTGAACATCGCTACCAGCATCGCCCCTACCAGGGCGGCACTACGCAAAACAGTTGCGACCACGGTAACGTAGAGATCGCGGATAACTTCAGTATCATTGGTAACGCGGGAAATCACCTGCCCGACCGGCTGAGTATCAAACTCACTCAACGGTTGGCGCAGTGCAGCATCCATCACATCGGTACGTAACTGTTGTACAACGCCTACTGCCGCCCGGTTAAACAACAGCGACTGCGCGTAATGTAGCCCGGCGGCAAACAGTTGCAGTACGACATATGCCGCCGCCAGCCCGACAACCATTTTCAGCGGCAGATTATTTTTCGCCACCATATTGTCGATAAAGTAACTGACGAGCAGCGGGCAGCTCACTTCTGCCGCCGCTGCCACCCACATCATCAACACTGCGATACCCAGCGGTTTACGCCATGGTGAACCGTAAGCTAACAGGCGCTTCAGAGTCGGCCAGAGTTGGCTAAAACTACGCATCAACGGCCTCCTCGTGATTTTCCGGAGCATCGTTGAGCGCCGCTTCCAGTTGTTGATAGCGATACATATCGCGATACCAGCCGCTTTGTTGCGCCAGCACATCATGATCGCCGCGCTGGGCAATATGCCCATGCTGCATCACAATAATTTCACTCGCTTCGGTCAGGGCAGAAAGGCGATGGGCGCTGATAATCACCGTTCTCCCCTGCCCCCACTGGCGCAGGTTATGGAGAATCTGGTATTCCGTGCGACCATCTACCGCCGATAGAGCATCGTCAAGAATGAGGATTTCCGCATTCACCAGCAATGCCCTGGCAATGGAGATTCGCTGTTTTTGCCCACCGGAAAGCATCACGCCGCGTTCGCCCACTTCTGTGTCGTAACCTTGCGGCAGACGCAAAATATCGTCATGCACGCTGGCTAACCGCGCTACGTGTTCAATCTCTTGCTGGGTGGCATTTGGGCAACCCAGCGCGATGTTATTAGCAACCGTGTCAGAAAAAAGGAACGGTGTCTGGCTAACTACCGCCAGGCGGCTACGCCAGCTGTCGAGTTGCAACTGCGTCAAAGGAATATCATGAAAACGGATATCACCCTCGGTGACATCAAAATGACGTTGAATTAATGACAGCACAGTACTTTTGCCGGAGCCGGTCGGCCCGCAAATTCCCAGCATCTGACCCGGTTTCAGCGCAAAACTGACATTCTCGAGCGCAGGGTGATGAGTTTGAGGATACGTAAACTGACGAATATTCACATCCAGTTCACCACGACCTTCTGGCACCTTATCTTTACCATCAATAACGACTGGCGCTTCGGCCAGCATGCTACGAATTCGGCTATACGCCGCGCTGCCACGCTCCACAATGTTAAACATCCACGCCAGCGCCAGCATCGGCCAAATCATCAAACCAAGGTACATCATAAAACTGGTGAGCTGGCCCAACGTTAAGCTGCCCTGCACGACCATCCAACTACCACCGCCAATCGCCAGTAAATTTGCCATGCCAATCGCGATATAAATGGTCGGATCGAAACGAGCATCAATGCGCGCTACTCGCATGTTTTTCTTACCGGTATCTTCGGCATCTGCGGCGAACAGCGCAGACTGGCGATCCTCCAGACCAAAGGATTTAATCATGCGAATACTGGTCAGACTCTCCTGGGTACGATCGTTAAGGCTGGAAAAGGCGGCTTGTGCCAGCTTAAAGCGTTCATGCAAGGCATCGCCGTTGCGTTTAATCATGATTGCCATCACTGGCATCGGCAACAGCGCTATTAAAGTTAACTGCCAGCTAATCTGCGTTGACATCATTATCAGCACTGCGCAACCCATCACCAGCGAATCCACCAGCGTTAGCACCCCTTCACCGGCGGCAAATACCACACGATCGACGTCATTTGTCGCACGGGCCATAAGGTCACCCGTACGATGACGCAGATAAAACTCTGGATGCTGGCGGCTTAGCTGGCGGTAATAGTCTTCACGCAGTTCAACAGCCAGTTGATAAGACGCGCCGAACAGCAGTACGCGCCAGACGTAACGCAGGAGATAAACCACCACTGCAATCAACACCATGGTGGCGATCCACATCAGGATCTGCCCGGTAGTAAAGTGTTTTTCTGTCACGCCATCGACAACAATACCAACGACTTTTGGCGGGATCAGTTGCAGAATCGCAATAATGACAAGCAAGGCAACAGCCCCGAGATAGCGGCGCCATTCCCGGCGGAAATACCAGCTTAGTTGAGCAAATAATCGCACGCGTTATGTCCTGACCTGATCCTGGATAATTATTCGATAGGTAACGAGGTAGTGTACTTAATCTGTTCCATCGCGAAGCTGGAAGTGACGTCCGAAAGCCCCGGCACACTGTTAACCAGACGCTTATAAAACTCATCGTAGCGCTTCATATCAGCAACCTGGACCCGCATCAGATAATCGTATTCACCGGCCATGCGCCAGAAACCGAGAACTTCCGGCATTTCCGTGACGACCGTAACAAAGCGACAATACCATTCACTGCTGTGATGTTGCGTTTTAATCAGCACAAAAGCAGTCAGACCCAGGCCAATTTTTTCCGGATCCAGCAACGCGACTTTGCCGATAAGAATACCGTCATCTTCCAACCGTTTCAGACGCTTCCAGCAAGGCGTGGTTGTCAGATTAACGGCTTCTGCCAGTGCCTGCAAAGAAAGGGTGCAATCCTGCTGTAATAAGGCCAGCAGCTTACGGTCAATTTTATCTAACATAGCCAATCCACAGAGAATTATTTTCTCTTTTGATTCTATTTTAAAGGCCAAATAGCGACAATTTATTCCGTGCGATTTCACAGAGAATGCACAAAATGACAAATTCGGGGCAAAAAAAACCGGGCAGTTGCCCGGTGCTGGAAGGAATCTCGTTATTCGGGGGAATAAGGTAGATGTGGATTATCCAGCCAGTGCGTCAAAAAGTGAGAGACAGCCTGATTACGGCAGTGTCCAATCACCGGTAAATGAGGGAGTTCCGCACGCAATTGCGGCATCGCATTACCCATAATGAAGCCCTTACCGACGCTGCCTAGCATTTCGCGATCATTCATCGCGTCACCAAAGGCCATACAGTCACGCAGCGAAAAACCTAAATGTTGGGTCAGCACCGTCAACGCAGCGCCTTTATTGCAGCCCACCGGCAGCACTTCCAGGCAATCAGTCGCGGAAAAACACAAATGTGCATGCTCACCTAAAGCTTCGTGTAGTTGGATCTGCAAGCGTGCAAGATCGTCGTGATCGCCACAGAAACAGATCTTGGTGACTCGATCGAGTGGCATTTTTTTGACATCGATTATCTGATAACGAAAACCGCTATAGACAAATGCCTGCAACAGCGCAGGGATCTCTTTCCCGGTAAACCAACCATCGTCATTGAAGATATGCATGCTGGCTCGGGTATCCCATTGCTGATACAACACCAGCTCCGCCACATCCGCAGGTAAATCATCACGATGTAAAAGTTCGCCTTCCAGAGAGTGCACACGCGTGCCGTTGCCGGTAATTAAATACGCATCCAGCGATAGCGCCCCGAGAATATGCTGCATCTCCAACGCATGACGACCCGTAGCAAATGTAAGGGTAATATCGCGTTCACGCAGGCGCGCCAGAGTAGAGAGCGTTTTCTCACCTAAATGATGGTCAGGCATCAATAAAGTGCCGTCCATATCAAATGCTGCCAGACGAGCCATTTCTTTCTCCACTCTGTGACACGGTTAATGGTGATTGAGTATCACTTGATATATACGGAAGTAATAGTGAATAGATAAAAAATATTGTTCCGGGTTTATATGCGACTGCTTAATCGTCTTAACCAGTATCAACGTTTGTGGCAACCTTCCGCCGGAGCACCACAATCCGTTACCGTCAGCGAACTGGCGGAACGTTGCTTTTGCAGCGAACGCCATGTACGCACATTGTTACGTCAGGCGCAGGATGCGGGATGGCTGGAGTGGCAGGCACAATCCGGGCGCGGAAAACGCGGGCAACTGCGCTTTCTGGTGACGCCGGAATCCTTGCGCAATACGATGATGGAACAGGCGCTGGAAAGTGGAAAACAACAGGATGTGCTGGAACTCGCGCAGCTGGCGCCTGGCGAACTGCGTACCATGTTACAACCGTTTATGGGCGGGCAATGGCAAAACGATACCCCGACATTGCGTATTCCTTATTATCGCCCGCTCGAACCACTGCAACCGGGTTTTTTAGCCGGACGTGCCGAACAGCATCTCGCCGGGCAAATTTTTTCCGGCCTGAGCCGTTTCGACAATAACTCCCAACGCCCAATTGGCGATTTAGCGCATCACTGGGAAAGGTCTGCTGACGGGTTACGCTGGGATTTTTATCTTCGCTCAACCCTACACTGGCATAACGGTGATGCAGTAAAAGCAACACAGCTACATCAACGCTTGCTGATGCTGCTACAGTTACCTGCCCTGAGGCAGTTATTTATTAGCGTGCAGCGTATTGAAGTCACCCACCCGCAGTGTCTGACCTTCTTTTTAAATCGCCCCGATTACTGGCTGGCACACCGACTGGCGAGCTATTGCTGCCATCTGGCGCATCCGCAATTACCACTGGTAGGAACCGGACCTTTCCGCTTAACACAATTCACACCGGAACTGGTGCGACTCGAAAGCCATGATTATTACCATTTACGTCATCCGCTACTAAAAGCGGTTGAGTACTGGATAACCCCGCCGCTTTTTGAAAAAGATTTGGGTACGAGTTGTCGGCATCCCGTCCAAATCACCATCGGCAAACCAGAGGAATTGCCACGGGTCAGTCAGGTCAGTAGCGGCATCAGTTTAGGTTTTTGCTATTTAACGTTGCGCAAAAGCCCCCGACTGACTCTCTGGCAGGCACGAAAAGTGATCACCATTATTCATCAATCCGGTTTACTACAAACGTTAGAAGTCGGAGAAAACCTGATCACCGCCAGTCATGCATTGCTGCCAGGCTGGACTATTCCGCAATGGCAAGTACCGGATGAGGTCAAACTACCGGAAACTTTGATGCTGGTTTATCACCTGCCGGTGGAACTTCATGCCATGGCAGAACAGCTACGAACGACGCTGGCAGCAGAAGGTTGCGAGCTAAAGATTATTTTTCATAACGCGAAAAACTGGGATGGAGCCACGCCACTGGAGCAAGCAGACCTCATGATGGGCGACAGATTAATTGGCGAAGCGCCGGAATATACCCTTGAACAGTGGCTGCGCTGCGATCCGCTGTGGCCACATGTTTTTACTGCCAGTACATACGCACATCTGCAATCGACACTGGATGCCGTGCAAATAATGCCTGATGAAGAAAACCGATTTAATGCCCTGAAAATGGTGTTTAGCCAGTTAATGGCTGACGCAACGCTGACACCACTGTTCAACTATCACTATCGCATTAGTGCGCCGCCAGGCGTGAACAGTGTGCGACTGACACCGCGCGGCTGGTTTGAATTTACCGAGGCCTGGCTACCCGCACCGTCGCAATGAAGAGCTGGCCCGGGTTAACCGCAGGCGTTACCATAACGTTTTATCGATTTAGCAGGATGATTTATGAAACGTGCTGTCGTTGTATTCAGTGGGGGCCAGGACTCTACAACCTGTCTGGTGCAGGCATTGCAACAATATGATGAAGTCCATTGCGTGACGTTTGATTACGGTCAGCGCCATCGCGCAGAGATCGACGTCGCGCGCGAGCTGGCGCTGAAACTGGGCGCACGCGCGCATAAGGTGCTGGATGTCACCCTGCTTAACGAGCTGGCAGTCAGCAGTCTGACGCGTGACAGCATTCCAGTGCCAGATTATGAACCTGAAGCCGATGGCATCCCGAATACGTTTGTTCCAGGGCGTAATATTTTGTTCCTGACGCTCGCGGCGATTTACGCATATCAGGTGAAAGCCGAAGCGGTGATCACCGGCGTCTGCGAAACAGATTTCTCCGGCTACCCGGATTGCCGCGATGAGTTTGTGAAAGCACTAAACCATGCCGTCAGTTTGGGCATGGCGAAAGAGATTCGTTTTGAAACGCCGCTGATGTGGATTGATAAAGCGGAAACCTGGGCGCTGGCGGATTATTACGGCAAGCTGGATTTAGTGCGTAACGAAACACTGACCTGCTATAACGGCATTAAAGGCGACGGTTGCGGTCAATGTGCGGCGTGTAATCTGCGCAGTAATGGGTTGAATCATTATCTGTCCGATAAACCAGCGGTGATGGCGGCGATGAAGCAAAAGACCGGGTTGAAGTAATTATTCGGGATGTTGCCGGATGCGGCATGAGCATCCGGCACAACAAAACGTTTACTTAACCATCTGCTCCAACTTTTCGCGCAGCTCCCCTTCCAGAGCTAAAGCCTTCTGCGTTTTAAGATCAATACAAACAAACGTGATAAGCGCATCCGCCACCACCTGCCCTTCCGGCTCCAGAGTAATAACCTGGCTTAAGATGCCGCTTTTACCGTTTAATTGCTGTAACTGGCTCGTAATGGTTAACAGGTCGCTTAATACCGCCGGGCGGCGATAGTTGATATTGATATTCACCACCACGAAAGCGATGTTATGGGCGGTCATCCATTGAAAACTGTCGCTGTTTTCCAGTCCATCCCAGCGGGCTTCTTCGAGAAACTCAAGGTAGCGGGCGTTGTTTACGTGCTGGTAGACGTCGAGATGATATCCACGAACTTTGATTTGTGTTTGCATAGCGCAATAACCTTACGTTGCTGTTATAAGTACAGAGGCCATAACTGGTATGACCTCTTCAGTCTGGCAAAAAATTGCCACTATGCAAATTAATTACAGGGTTAATACCGCCAGATTACGTTCCACCAGCGAATTGCCCATCCCCGGCACCTGCTTTAGATCCTCCACCGTTTTAAACGGGCCATACTCTTCGCGATAACTGACAATCGCCTGCGCTTTCTTCAGGCCAACGCCATTCATCGCGCGGGCTAGCTCTTCCGCGCTGGCATTATTAATGCTGACTCTGGTGCCTTCCTCATCACTGGCTTTCGCCGGTACTGCCGCTTTGCTTTGTACTGCAGTGGCTTCCGCTTTGGTTTCGACCGCCGCCGGTTTCGCTGCAGGAACTGCCGCCAGCGCGCTATGAGACATTCCGGCACAGGCCAGGGACAGGGTAATGAGCAGTGCTTTGATTCCGTGTTTCATACTGTTTTCTCCTTGTTTGTTAACAGTGGAATCACCTTAACGGCAGTGAAAACAGTAAACAAATGGCAATGTTCAGAAATGGAAAAGGCCGCGAAAGCGACCTTTTCTTGTTACAGCTGCAAAGCATTTTTTTGCGAGGCGGCTTCAGGATTATTGCTGTTCCAGCGCATCGCCAATTTTGATTTTCGCCTCTTTACGCAGGTTACTCATCAGAGCTTCAAAGACGATTTGTGCGTTGTTTTGGGTAATACCCTGCACCATCGCTTTTTTCTGCTCTTCCGGCATTGAACCTTGTTTCACTTCGTCCAGCGCCAGCAGAACGACATTGCCCTGCATATCGGTCGCCATACCGTAGCTCGGTTTGTCTTTCGCTGGCAGAGGCAGAGCAAATGCCGCCTGGCTAATCGGGTCACGGCCAGAACGGCTTAAGGTTTTCGGCTCACCAAATTTCACACTGGCAGCTTGCATAGCTTCCGCACCTTTGCCCGCTTTCAGATCAACCAGCAGTTTTTCAGCATCCACTTTCGCTTGCTGTTCAGCTTTGTTGTGCTGAACCATCGCTTTAACCTGTTCCTGAACATCTGCCAGCGGTTTAACCGCTTCCGGTTTATGCTCACTGATACGCAGAACGAATGCACGATCGCCGTCTACGGTGATGATGTCAGAGTTGATGCCCGGTGCGCCGTTTTCACCAATCAGACCGCCGTTAAAGATAGCGTCCGCCACCGGTTTGAAGTTTAACTCTTCCGGCAGCTTATCTTTGCTGAACCAGCCAGTCTGAGTAGCTTTAACGCCCGCTGCCTGCTCTGCACCTGCCAGAGATTCAGTGTCGTTGCTTGCTGCATCGCTTATTTTCTGTTGCAACGCGTAGTATGCATCCAGCGCTTTTTCGTGTTTCACTTTCGCTGCGATTTCGTCACGCACTTCGTCTAACGACTTCACTTTTGCTGGCTGAATGTCATCCAGACGGACGATCAGGAAACCTACCGAGGATTTGATCACACCAGAAAGCTGGCCTTTTTCTTTCAGACCGGCATTTTTCAGTTCGTCTGGGGTGGTGGAGTCTTCTAACCAACCCATATCACCGCCGTTACGGGCAGAGATAATATCAGCAGATTTTTCTTTTGCTAACGCGGCAAAATCACCGCCTTTGTTCAGCGCATCAAGTACGGCTTTCGCTTCATCTTCAGTTTTGGTCTGGATGATGCTGTAGCGCGTGCGCTGCGGCTGGGTGAATTGATCCTGATGCTGATCGTAGTAGCTCTGGATATCCGCATCGCTAACCGGTTGCTGCATCGTAGCGGCATCCAGCTTGATGTAGCTCACGCGGAACTGTTCCGGAGTCATGAAATTGTTTTTGTTTTGCTCGTAGTAGCTGGCGATTTCTGGTTCGGTCACAGCTTGCTTAGCCGCCAGCGCATTAACGTCGATAGTCGCTTCACGCACTACACGTTGTTGAGCGACCAGCGCGGCCAGTTCGTCAGTTTCACCTTTCAGCATAAAGTCGGTGCCAGCAACGCCATTAATCAGCTGTTGGGTGGTGAGCTGGTTACGCAGCGCCTGCGCGTACTGATCGGCACTCATTCCCATTCGGTTGAGGATATCGTTGTAGCGGCTGTTATCGAACTTGCCGTCAACCTGGAAAGCCGGGGTCGCGAAAATGGCCTGCTTGACCTGCTCATCGCTGATACCCAGTTTCAGTTCGCGAGCGTACTGATCCAGCAGAGCCTCGTCGATAAGACGATTCAGCACCTGTTGACGCAGGGTTTTCATATAGCCTTCGTTCGCCGCCAGCTCGGAGTATTGATCGCCCAGCTGTTGCTGCATGCGATTACGCTCGCTGTTGAAGGCGTTCTCGAACTGCCCACGGCTGATTTCCTGGTCATTCACTTTTGCGGCGTAGTTATTGCCTCCGCCAATCAGGTAACCACTCACGCCGGTCAATATGAACGACACGATAATGATACCGAAAATAATCTTGAGCACGAGACTGTTTGCAGCCGTGCGTAAGCTGTCCATCATGGTGTAACAACACTCCGCTGTAGATGACTGTATACCTCACGCAACTTATCGCTGCGCGCAAAGGCCTATTGTGACAAGAAACGGGGGCAATTGTCAGCCCACAATGCGCAGAAAGTCACGGAATACAAATAAAAAAGGCACATCAGTAGATGCGCCCTTGAACTTCGTCACATCCCCAATGGGGACAACACTTAGTTTACCGCGTCTTTCAGTGCTTTACCTGCACGGAAGCTCGGTACTTTAGCTGCAGCGATGGTGATCTCTTTACCGGTCTGCGGGTTGCGACCAGTACGGGCAGCACGCTCTTTAACGGCAAAAGTACCAAAACCTACCAGTGCTACATCATCCCCTTCTTTCAGGGATTCAGTTACGGAAGCAATAATAGCATCTAACGCACGGCCAGCCGCAGCTTTAGAGATATCAGCCCCTGCAGCAATCTTGTCAATCAATTGAGATTTATTCACTCTTCTCTTCCTCTTTATAATTTATCTCGCACTTGAATCCTTCAAGGTGCGAACGCGCAGCAGTTATATCAGGCCAGCCATCCCCTTACAACACCCCTTAATAAGGGCAAGCCTAATCCGCCCTCTAACTTAACGAGACAAAAAAAGGCTGGCAAGTCCGAATTTACCTGCCAGCCCTTTTTTTATTAGTGCATTTTGCGCGAGGTCACTATTTTGCGGTTACAACCTGCATGCCAGACGGTTCATTTTGCAACGCGAGAGTCAGAACTTCCTCAATACGTTTCACCGGATGAATGTCCAGATCGGCTATCACGTTGTCTGGAATCTCTTCCAGATCGCGTTTATTTTCATACGGAATTAACACAGTTTTAATTCCGCCACGATGCGCCGCCAGCAGTTTTTCTTTCAAACCGCCGATTGGTAACACTTGACCACGCAAGGTTATCTCGCCCGTCATCGCCACATCGGCGCGAACCGGGTTACCGGTCAGGCAAGAAACCAGCGCAGTGCACATAGCAATACCAGCGCTCGGACCATCTTTCGGCGTCGCCCCTTCCGGTACGTGCACGTGGATGTCGCGTTTTTCGTAAAAATCTGGATTGATCCCCAATTTTTCCGCACGCGCACGAACCACCGTTAACGCCGCCTGAATGGACTCTTGCATCACTTCGCCCAGCGAACCGGTATAAGTGAGTTTACCTTTGCCTGGTACACACGCAGTTTCGATGGTCAGCAAGTCGCCGCCGACTTCTGTCCACGCCAGACCCGTTACCTGACCGACGCGGTTTTCGTTATCCGCGCGACCATAGTCGAAACGTTGTACGCCGAGGTAGTCATGCAGGTTATCGCCGTTAATTTCGATATGTTTTAATGACTTATCGAGAAGTAACTGCTTAACCGCTTTACGGCACAGTTTGGAGATTTCACGCTCCAGACCACGCACGCCTGCCTCACGGGTGTAGTAACGAATAATGCCGATAATGGCGCTATCGTCGACGGTCAGCTCACCTTTTTTCAGCGCATTACGTTCAATCTGCTTCGGCAGCAGGTGACGTTTGGCGATGTTCAGTTTTTCATCTTCGGTATAACCGGAGAGGCGAATCACTTCCATACGATCCAGCAGCGGTGCCGGAATGTTCATGGAGTTCGACGTCGCGACAAACATCACGTCACTCAGGTCGTAATCCACTTCCAGGTAATGGTCGCTGAACGCCACGTTCTGCTCTGGATCCAACACTTCAAGCAGTGCGGAGGCCGGATCGCCACGCATGTCAGAAGACATTTTGTCGATCTCATCGAGCAGGAACAGCGGGTTTTTCACGCCCACTTTCGCCATTTTCTGGATCAATTTACCCGGCATAGAACCGATGTAAGTACGGCGGTGACCGCGGATTTCCGCTTCATCACGCACGCCACCCAGTGCCATACGAACATATTTACGTCCTGTGGCTTTGGCGATGGACTGACCCAGGGACGTTTTACCTACCCCCGGCGGCCCTACCAGGCAGAGGATCGGCCCCTTGATTTTGTTTACACGGCTTTGAACCGCGAGGTACTCAAGGATACGATCTTTCACGCGCTCCAGACCATAATGATCGGTATCGAGGATTTCTTGCGCCTGACGCAGGTCTTTTTTGACCTTGCTACGCGCATTCCACGGCACCTGTACCATCCAGTCGATATAACCACGCACCACGGTTGCTTCTGCCGACATCGGAGACATCATTTTCAGCTTCTGCAGTTCTGCTTCCGCTTTTTCTTTTGCCTCTTTCGGCATTTTCGCCGCGTCGATTTTACGCTTCAGGGCTTCGTTTTCGTCCGGCGCGTCGTCCATTTCGCCGAGTTCTTTCTGAATGGCTTTCATCTGCTCGTTCAGATAGTACTCACGCTGGGATTTCTCCATCTGTTTTTTCACGCGGTTACGAATACGTTTCTCAACCTGCAGCAGATCGATTTCCGATTCCATCATCGCCATCAGATATTCCAGACGCTCGTTAACGTCGGACATCTCAAGAACAGACTGTTTGTCAGCCAGTTTCAGCGGCATATGCGCGGCAATGGTATCTGCCAGACGCGCAGGATCGTCGATGCTGTTAAGCGACGTCAGCACTTCTGGTGGGATTTTCTTATTCAGCTTGATGTAGCCTTCGAACTGGCTGATTGCAGTACGCACCAGCACTTCCTGTTCCCGCTCCTCAATGGTCGGCGATTCCAGATACTCCGCCTTCGCAGAAAAGTGTTCGCCATTGTCAGAGAGCGCAGAAATACGCGCGCGCTGTAACCCCTCGACCAGCACTTTGACGGTGCCGTCAGGCAGCTTCAGCATCTGCAATATAGAGGCCACGGTCCCGACGGTGAAAAGATCGTTTACACCCGGCTCATCCGTTGAAGCTTCTTTCTGCGCGACCAGCATAATTTTTTTATCATGGTCCATCGCCGCTTCCAGACAACGGATAGATTTTTCCCGCCCGACAAATAAGGGGATGACCATGTGCGGATAAACCACCACATCGCGCAGCGGCAATACGGGGATTTCAATGCGTTCAGAACGCTCAGGATTCATAGAGCTCTCTCTTAGTTTAATTTCCGCCAGGTAATCAGATGACACGACTGTGCTTCACGCCATCTATTAACATGTACGTCAGTATATGGGGATGTTTCCCCCACATTCAACGTCGAGAATAGAGGAAAAATGAAAGGGGAGATAAAATCCCCCCTTTTTGGTTAACTGACTGTATGCGAATGGTTAATTATTCACCAGATGCCTGTTGCGCTTCCGGCTTACCATAAATCAGCAGCGGTTTGCTCTGGCCATCAATTACCGATTCGTCGATAACCACTTTTTCGACATCTTCCATGGACGGCAGATCGTACATGGTATCGAGCAGTGCGGCTTCTACGATGGAACGCAGGCCACGGGCACCGGTTTTACGCGCCATCGCTTTCTTAGCGATAGCATCCAGCGCCTCGTCACGGAATTCCAGATCCACGCCTTCCAGATTAAACAGCGCCTGATACTGCTTGGTCAGGGCGTTTTTCGGCTCTTTAAGGATCTGAATCAGGGCTTCTTCGCTCAGTTCATTCAGCGTTGCTACAACTGGCAGACGACCGATGAACTCAGGGATCAGACCAAATTTGATCAGATCTTCCGGTTCTACCTGCGCCAGCAGTTCGCCTTCACTTGCTTTGTCGGACTTCGCTTTTACCGTCGCGCCAAAACCAATGCCGGAGCCGGTTTCTACACGATGGGAAATCACTTTATCCAGACCAGCAAATGCACCACCACAGATAAACAGTATCTTAGAGGTATCTACCTGCAAGAACTCCTGCTGCGGATGTTTACGCCCGCCCTGCGGTGGAACGGCAGCAACTGTACCTTCGATCAGTTTCAACAGTGCCTGCTGTACGCCTTCACCGGAAACGTCACGGGTAATAGACGGGTTGTCAGACTTACGTGAAATCTTGTCAATTTCATCGATGTAGACAATACCGCGCTGCGCTTTCTGTACATCGTAGTCGCACTTCTGCAACAGCTTCTGAATGATGTTTTCAACGTCTTCGCCCACATAACCGGCTTCGGTCAGTGTAGTCGCATCGGCCATAGTGAACGGAACATCCAGCAGGCGTGCCAGCGTTTCAGCCAGCAGCGTTTTACCGGAACCGGTCGGACCGATCAGTAGAATGTTACTTTTACCCAACTCGACGCCATTGCTGGTATCGCCATTGCGCAGACGTTTGTAGTGGTTGTATACCGCGACCGCCAGCACTTTTTTCGCCTGTTCCTGACCGATTACGTAATCGTCCAGATGGTTGCGAATTTCATGCGGCGTCGGTAGCGCACTGCGTTCACGATGCGGTGCAACTTCTTTAATCTCTTCGCGAATGATGTCGTTACATAAATCAACACATTCGTCGCAGATATACACGGATGGTCCGGCAATCAGCTTGCGCACTTCATGCTGGCTTTTGCCGCAAAAAGAGCAGTACAACAGTTTGCCTGAGCCATCTTTGCGTTTATCTGTCATGGGTCAAAACCTCTTCTTTGTTCTTTGTGCCGCACACGACGACGCAAATGCCATTCTCAGGCGCAAGTCGCTTATAGCGTTGTGCCGCCCTGGATAAGTATAGCGGCACAGTTGCGCCTCTGGCATCAATTACGATGGGTCAGAATCGAATCGACCAGACCGTATTCCACCGCTTCAGGGGCGGAAAGGAAGCGATCGCGCTCGGTATCTCGTTCAATCTGTTCCAATGATTGACCCGTATGGAGCGCCATAAGTTCATTCATGCGCCCTTTAACTTTCAAAATTTCACGGGCATGAATTTCGATATCGGTCGCCTGGCCCTGATAGCCGCCCAGCGGCTGGTGAATCATCACGCGCGAGTTCGGCAGGCAGAAACGTTTACCTTTTGCCCCTGCGGTCAGCAGGAATGCGCCCATCGAGGCCGCCTGGCCCATACAGATGGTGCTGACATCAGGCTTGATAAATTGCATGGTGTCATAGATAGACATCCCGGCAGTGATCACTCCGCCTGGGGAGTTAATGTACAGATAGATATCTTTTTCTGGGTTTTCCGCTTCCAGGAACAGCATCTGCGCCACAATCAGGTTAGCCATGTGGTCTTCAACCTGGCCAGTCAGAAAAATGACGCGTTCCTTAAGTAGACGAGAATAGATATCAAAAGAGCGCTCACCGCGTGAGGTCTGTTCAATGACCATCGGCACCAGCGCCATATGGGGTGCAAAGTTATCTCGTTCGCCGCTGTATGACATTTCCGTCTCCTGGATAAAATTGAAAAAACCTGCTGTACCGATTGTAACCTTATGGACGGATTATCAGCTAGTCCCTGTGTTATGGGTACGGCATCACCATATTTCAAGCATAACAATCTTTTGTTGTTACGCTAACACCGAAAGAGCGTTTTCGCACGGTTCCATGCAAAATTCATGACAAAAAAAAGCCCACCACCTGGCGGTGACGGGCCTTTGTGCGAATTTAGCGCGTTATGCTGCGTAAATTAAGCCTGCTGGTTCATCAGCTCATTGAAAGTGGTTTCTTTTTCAGTCACTTTCGCTTTCGCCAGTACAGCTTCTACAGCCTGTTCTTCCAGAGCAACATTGCGCATGTTGTCCATCAGTTCTTTGTTTTTGCTGTAGAACTCGATAACTTCTTTCGGATCTTCGTACGCAGAAGCCATCTCTTCGATCAGACCTTTCACACGCTCTTCGTCAGCTTTCAGCTCGTTGGTGCGGATAACTTCGCCCAGCAGCAGGCCAACAACTACGCGGCGTTTAGCCTGTTCTTCGAACAGTTCACGCGGCAGTTCCAGCGCTTGTTTCTCGTTGCCACCGAAACGCTGTGCAGCCTGACGACGCAGAACGTCGATTTCGCTGTCGATCAGCGCAGCCGGTACGTCGATGTCGTTAGCTTTTACCAGACCTTCGATCGCCTGAGACTTAATGCGGTTACGGATGGCGCTCTTCAGCTCGCGCTCCATGTTTTTACGCACTTCAGCGCGCAGACCTTCTACAGAACCATCTTCAACGCCGAAACGTTTGATGAATTCTGCAGTCAGTTCCGGCAGTTCACGCTCTTCAACTTTCTTCAGGTTGATAGCGAATTTCGCTGCTTTACCCTTCAGGTTTTCTGCGTGGTATTCTTCCGGGAAGGTCACGTCGATGGTGAACTCTTCGCCAGCTTTGTGGCCTTTGATACCGTCTTCAAAGCCCGGGATCATGCGACCCTGGCCCATCGCCAGTACGAAATCAGACGCTTTACCGCCTTCGAACTCTTCGCCGTCAACTGAACCGGTGAAGTCGATGGTTACGCGGTCTTCTGCTTCAACAGCGCCGTCTTTTTCTTTCCAGGTAGCCTGCTGTTTACGCAGAGTATCCAGCATGCCGTCAACGTCAGCGTCGGTCACTTCCACGATCGGTTTTTCAACTTCGATCGCTTCCAGGCCCTGCAGTTCAACTTCCGGATACACTTCAAACTCTACAGAGTAGGTGAAGTCTTCACCCAGCTTGTATTCGCCCGGAACATAGGTCGGTGCGCCAGCCGGATTGATTTTTTCTTTAATGATGGCGTCAATGAAGTTACGGCTCATCAGGTCGCCCAGAACGTCCTGGCGTACAGAAGCGCCATAACGCTGAGCAACGATATTCATTGGCACTTTGCCTTTACGGAAGCCGTCAATACGTACTTTTTTCGCAACGTTGACCAGCTCGCTTTTAACAGCGGTTTCGATGCTGTCAGCAGCGATAGTAATCGTTACACGGCGGCCAAGGCCTTGAGTGGTTTCAACTGAAACTTGCATCTTGTTACCTCAAAAAATCACAGTGCTCGGTCAACTCTTACCCCGCAAGCACAGGTTGTTGGCTTCGCGGTACCGGGATGTTCTTATAATCAATCACATTCCCTGTTACCAGAATCATCCCGAAAGCATTCAAATAGGACGCGGCATTATAGCGGCATCACTTTTATGAGTCGAGAACGGTTATTGCGCGCTACCGCGTATTTTTTCACAATTCCCGGGGAATTTTCGTCTGAATGCTGGGCAAAAAGCACAAAATCCAGACAAAACAAAACGGCCCGCAGGCCGTTTTTCATAAAATCTTTAGCAACATACTGGAAAAGCGCTGACGGTTGCAAATGCGTTTTTACGCGATGCTTCCTGCTCCACGACAGGGAGGAGAGGCAAAAATGGTATCCTGCAACCCTTCCCATTCCTTAATAGTGTAAGTATGCAGAGCCAGCGCATGAACGGTAGTAGAGAGTTCCTCCGCTAAAGTACTGTAAATCATTCGATGACGATTCAGAAAACGTTCACCCGTAAAACGATCGCTGACCAGCACAACTTTAAAATGGCTTTCAGAGCCGGCTGGGACATTGTGACGATAGCTTTCATCCACAACTTCGAGGAATACGGGTTGGAACGCCGTCCTTAATTTTTCTTCTATCCGCTCACGTATCATCATGAAATATCTCCTCCGACAACGCTGAGATGTCACCCATCCCTTTAAATACTAGCCGCTTTTACCGTTACCATTACAGCTTAGCAACAAATATTTAGCTTTCGTCCCAGTTTTTCAGTCAACCGTATGAAGTTTACTGATTTAAAGATTAATTCGCAGGCTGCGCACGAGTGATTCTTTTACTCACGGTGATTATTTCGTCAACACGATGAATTTACATGCCTTACCCACTTCCCCTCGTCGTTGGCAATGTTATGATGGCGAGAATTTTTTACCAAACACGCTTACCAGTCTCTGAGAGCCAGAACATGTTCAAAAAAATCCTCTTCCCATTAGTTGCTCTGTTTATGCTTGCAGGATGCGCAACACCACCAACGACGATTGACGTTTCCCCAACGATGACGCTGCCGCAGCAGGATCCAAGCCTGATGGGCGTCACCGTTAGCATTAATGGTGCCGATCAACGTACCGATCAGGCGCTGGCGAAAGTGACCCGCGATAATCAGATTGTCACCCTGACCGCCTCTCGCGATTTGCGTTTCCTGCTGCAAGAAGTGCTGGAAAAACAAATGACCGCGCGTGGTTACATGGTCGGCCCAAATGGTCCGGTTAATCTGCAAATCATCGTTAGCCAACTGTATGCTGACGTGTCCCAGGGTAACGTGCGTTACAATATCGCCACTAAAGCAGATATCGCCATCATCGCCACCGCGCAGAATGGCAACAAGATGACCAAAAACTATCGTGCCAGCTACAACGTTGAAGGCGCTTTTCAGGCTTCCAACAAAAATATCGCCGATGCGGTTAACAGTGTGCTGACCGACACCATTGCTGACATGTCTCAGGACACCAGCATTCACGAATTCATCAAGCAGAACGCGCGTTAATTTCTGCCCTCTGGCCCGGTGCAAGCCGGGCCTGTAGACGCCCATGTCCAGTCAATATTTACGTATTTTCCAACAGCCGCGTTCAGCCATTTTGCTGATCCTGGGTTTTGCTTCTGGGCTACCGCTAGCCCTGACATCCGGCACGTTACAGGCGTGGATGACCGTTGAGAATATCGATCTTAAAACCATCGGTTTCTTCTCTCTGGTAGGCCAGGCTTATGTATTTAAATTTCTCTGGTCCCCGCTGATGGACCGCTACACCCCACCGTTCCTCGGACGTCGGCGCGGTTGGCTGCTCGCGACACAAACTCTATTGTTACTGTCCATTGCGGCGATGGGTTTTCTCGAACCTGGCACCCAATTACGCTGGATGGCAGCTCTGGCGGTGGTGATCGCTTTTTGCTCCGCCTCCCAGGATATCGTCTTTGATGCCTGGAAAACGGATGTGCTGCCAGCGGAAGAACGCGGCGCAGGTGCGGCAATCAGCGTGCTGGGGTATCGCCTGGGGATGCTGGTATCCGGCGGCCTGGCTTTATGGCTGGCAGATAAATGGCTGGGCTGGCAAGGCATGTACTGGTTGATGGCAGCGCTGTTGATCCCCTGTATTATCGCGACACTGCTTGCACCAGAACCAACCGACACCATTCCTGTACCCAAAACGCTGGAACGGGCCGTTGTAGCACCATTGCGTGATTTCTTTGGCCGCAATAACGCATGGCTGATTCTGCTTTTAATCGTACTGTACAAACTGGGCGATGCTTTCGCCATGAGCCTGACAACCACGTTTTTGATTCGCGGCGTCGGATTTGATGCCGGCGAAGTGGGTGTAGTTAACAAAACGCTCGGTCTACTGGCGACCATCATCGGCGCATTGTTCGGCGGAATTTTGATGCAGCGCCTGTCATTGTTCCGTGCGCTCATGATTTTCGGCCTTTTACAAGGAGCGTCCAACGCCGGTTACTGGCTACTTTCCGTGACTGATAAGCATCTCTACAGCATGGGCGCGGCTGTCTTTTTCGAAAATCTGTGTGGCGGGATGGGAACATCAGCATTTGTGGCGCTATTAATGACCCTGTGTAATAAGTCATTTTCCGCTACCCAGTTCGCCCTGCTCTCGGCGCTTTCTGCTGTAGGACGGGTTTATGTAGGGCCAGTAGCAGGTTGGTTTGTTGAAGCTCACGGCTGGCCGACGTTCTATCTGTTCTCTGTTGCCGCCGCCGTACCTGGACTTATTTTGCTGCTGGTTTGCCGTCGCACGCTGGAGTACACATGGGTCAATAACGACTTTATCCCTCGTACCGGGTATCCGGCAGGTTATGCCTTTGCCATGTCGACGCTGGCAACGGGCGTCAGTCTGTTAGCCGTGTGGTTACTGCTATTGACGATGGACGCGCTGGATTTGACCCACTTCTCTTTCCTGCCTGCTCTGCTGGAAGTCGGCGTTTTAGTCGCCCTGGGCGGAGTCGTGCTTGGTGGTTTGCTGGATTATCTGGCACTACGAAAAACACATCTGACGTAATCTGTGAATATTATTTAGCTGTAGTAATCACCCGGCGTAATTATTACGGCTAAATAAACATCAGCATCGCTTAATAATATTTGTTCTTTTGTGCGGCTTAGATTTCTAAAATTATTGACGGTATTTATAGATTCTATTTTTCTTACACGATTCAGCTAATGACACTTTATTTCCCCTCGCCTGAGTTGTCACCTCAATGATAATTATTTGTTAAATAATTGTTTTATTTTGAGATTGGTTATACCAATTGCCCTGCCACCCCCCTTCCGCGCGCCCCTTTCGTTATAACGCCCTTTTGCAACAGCTTCTTAAAACCAACTTGATATGTTTTGCAACATATGTGACCTGACAGCCAAATCCAAGTAACAGGAATTTAATCATGTTTACAGTAATGTAACCTTCCCGTAAAATGCCCACACACTTTAAACGCCACCAGATCCCGTGGAATTGAGGTCGTTAAATGAGACTCAGGAAATACAATAAAAGTTTGGGATGGTTGTCATTATTTGCAGGCACTGTATTGCTCAGTGGTTGTAATTCTGCGCTGTTAGATCCCAAAGGACAGATTGGTCTGGAGCAACGTTCACTGATACTGACGGCATTTGGCCTGATGTTGATTGTCGTTATTCCCGCAATCTTGATGGCTGTTGGTTTCGCCTGGAAGTACCGTGCGAGCAATAAAGATGCTAAGTACAGCCCGAACTGGTCACACTCCAATAAAGTGGAAGCTGTGGTCTGGACGGTACCTATCTTAATCATCATCTTCCTTGCGGTACTGACCTGGAAAACTACTCACGCTCTTGAGCCTAGCAAGCCGCTGGCACATGACGAGAAGCCCATTACCATCGAAGTGGTTTCCATGGACTGGAAATGGTTCTTCATCTACCCGGAACAGGGAATTGCTACCGTGAATGAAATCGCTTTCCCGGCGAACACTCCGGTGTACTTCAAAGTGACCTCCAACTCCGTGATGAACTCCTTCTTCATTCCGCGTCTGGGTAGCCAGATTTATGCCATGGCCGGTATGCAGACTCGCCTGCATCTGATCGCCAACGAACCCGGTACTTATGACGGTATCTCCGCCAGCTACAGCGGTCCGGGCTTCTCAGGCATGAAGTTCAAAGCTATCGCAACGCCGGATCGCGCCGAATTCGACCAGTGGGTCGCAAAAGCGAAACAGTCACCGAACAGCATGTCTGACATGGCAGCGTTCGAAAAACTGGCCGCGCCTAGCGAATACAACCAGGTGGAATATTTCTCCAACGTGAAACCAGACTTGTTTGCCGATGTGATTAATAAGTTTATGGCTCACGGTAAGAGCATGGACATGACCCAGCCAGAAGGTGAGCACAGCGCACACGAAGGTATGGAAGGCATGGACATGAGCCACGCGGAATCCGCCCATTAAAGGGGTTGAGGAAGAATAAAGATGTTCGGAAAATTATCACTTGATGCAGTCCCGTACCATGAACCTATCGTCATGGTTACGATCGCTGGCATTATTTTGGGAGGTCTGGCGCTCGTTGGCCTGATCACTTACTTCGGTAAGTGGACCTACCTGTGGAAAGAATGGCTGACCTCCGTCGACCATAAACGCCTCGGTATCATGTATATCATCGTGGCGATTGTGATGTTGCTGCGTGGTTTTGCTGACGCCATTATGATGCGTAGCCAGCAGGCCCTTGCCTCGGCGGGTGAAGCGGGCTTCCTGCCACCTCACCACTACGATCAGATCTTCACCGCGCACGGCGTGATTATGATCTTCTTCGTGGCGATGCCTTTCGTTATCGGTCTGATGAACCTGGTGGTTCCGCTGCAGATCGGCGCGCGTGACGTTGCGTTCCCGTTCCTCAACAACTTAAGCTTCTGGTTTACCGTTGTTGGTGTGATTCTGGTTAACGTTTCTCTCGGCGTGGGCGAATTTGCGCAGACCGGCTGGCTGGCCTATCCACCACTATCGGGAATAGAGTACAGTCCGGGAGTCGGTGTCGATTACTGGATATGGAGTCTCCAGCTATCCGGTATAGGTACGACGCTAACCGGTATCAACTTCTTCGTTACCATTCTGAAGATGCGTGCACCGGGCATGACCATGTTTAAGATGCCGGTATTTACCTGGGCATCACTGTGCGCAAACATTCTGATTATTGCTTCCTTCCCAATTCTGACGGTTACCGTCGCGTTGTTGACCCTGGATCGCTATCTGGGCACCCATTTCTTTACCAACGATATGGGTGGCAACATGATGATGTACATCAACCTGATTTGGGCCTGGGGCCACCCGGAAGTTTACATCCTGATCCTGCCTGTATTCGGTGTGTTCTCCGAAATTGCGGCAACCTTCTCGCGTAAACGCCTGTTTGGTTATACCTCGCTGGTATGGGCAACCGTCTGTATCACCGTGCTGTCGTTCATCGTCTGGCTGCACCACTTCTTTACGATGGGTGCGGGCGCGAACGTAAACGCCTTCTTTGGTATCACCACCATGATTATCGCCATCCCGACCGGGGTGAAGATCTTCAACTGGCTGTTCACCATGTATCAGGGCCGTATCGTGTTCCATTCTGCGATGCTGTGGACCATCGGCTTTATTGTCACCTTCTCGGTGGGCGGTATGACTGGTGTGCTGCTGGCAGTACCGGGCGCGGACTTCGTTCTGCATAACAGCCTGTTCCTGATTGCGCACTTCCATAACGTGATCATCGGCGGCGTGGTCTTCGGCTGCTTCGCAGGGATGACCTACTGGTGGCCTAAAGCGTTCGGTTTCAAACTGAACGAAACCTGGGGTAAACGCGCGTTCTGGTTCTGGATCATCGGCTTCTTCGTTGCCTTTATGCCGCTCTATGCGCTGGGCTTCATGGGTATGACTCGTCGTTTGAGCCAGCAGATTGACCCGCAGTTCCACACCATGCTGATGATTGCAGCCAGCGGTGCAGTACTGATTGCGCTGGGTATTCTCTGCCTCGTTATTCAGATGTACGTTTCTATTCGCGACCGCGACCAGAACCGTGACCTGACTGGCGACCCGTGGGGTGGCCGTACGCTGGAGTGGGCAACCTCTTCCCCGCCTCCGTTCTATAACTTTGCCATTGTGCCGCACGTTCACGAGCGTGATGCATTCTGGGAAATGAAAGAGAAAGGCGAAGCGTACAAAAAGCCTGACCACTATGAAGAAATTCATATGCCGAAAAACAGCGGCGCCGGTATCGTCATTGCGGCTTTCTCCACCATCTTCGGTTTCGCCATGATCTGGCATATCTGGTGGCTGGCGATTGTTGGCTTCGCAGGCATGATCATCACCTGGATCGTGAAAAGCTTCGACGAGGACGTGGATTACTACGTGCCGGTGGCAGAAATCGAAAAACTGGAAAACCAGCATTTCGATGAGATTACTAAGGCAGGGCTGAAAAATGGCAACTGATACTTTGACGCACGCGACTGCCCACGCGTACGAACACGGGCACCACGATGCAGGCGGAACCAAAATCTTCGGATTTTGGATCTACCTGATGAGCGACTGCATTCTGTTCTCTATTTTGTTTGCTACCTATGCCGTTCTGGTGAACGGCACCGCAGGCGGCCCGACAGGTAAGGACATTTTCGAACTGCCGTTCGTTCTGGTTGAAACTTTCTTGCTGTTGTTCAGCTCCATCACCTACGGCATGGCGGCTATCGCCATGTACAAAAACAACAAAAGCCAGGTTATCTCCTGGCTGGCGTTGACCTGGTTGTTTGGTGCCGGATTTATCGGGATGGAACTCTATGAATTCCATCACCTGATTGTTAACGGCATGGGTCCGGATCGCAGCGGCTTCCTGTCAGCGTTCTTTGCGCTGGTTGGTACCCACGGTCTGCACGTCACTTCCGGCCTTATCTGGATGGCGGTGCTGATGGTGCAAATCGCCCGTCGCGGCCTGACCAGCACTAACCGTACCCGCATCATGTGCCTGAGCTTGTTCTGGCACTTCCTGGATGTGGTTTGGATCTGTGTGTTCACTGTTGTTTATCTGATGGGGGCGATGTAATGAGTCATTCTAACGAACATAGCGGCGCATCCCATGGCAGCGTAAAAACCTACATGACAGGCTTTATCCTGTCGGTAATCCTGACGGTGATTCCGTTCTGGATGGTAATGACAGGGGCTGCCTCTCCGGCCGTAATTCTGGGAACAATCCTGGCAATGGCAGTGGTACAGGTTCTGGTGCATCTGGTGTGCTTCCTGCACATGAATACCAAATCAGATGAAGGCTGGAACATGACGGCGTTTGTCTTCACCGTGCTAATCATCGCTATCCTGGTTGTAGGCTCCATCTGGATTATGTGGAACCTCAACTACAACATGATGATGCACTAAGAGCGGCGGTTATGATGTTTAAGCAATACCTGCAAGTAACGAAACCAGGCATCATCTTTGGCAACCTGATCTCGGTGATTGGGGGATTCCTGTTGGCCTCAAAGGGCAGCATTGATTATCCCCTGTTTATCTACACGCTGGTTGGGGTGTCACTGGTTGTGGCGTCGGGTTGTGTGTTTAACAACTACATCGACAGGGATATCGACAGAAAGATGGAAAGGACGAAGAATCGGGTGCTGGTTAAAGGCCTGATCTCTCCTGCTGTCTCGCTGGTGTACGCCACCTTGCTGGGTATTGCTGGCTTTATGCTGCTGTGGTTTGGCGCGAATCCGCTGGCCTGCTGGCTGGGGGTGATGGGCTTCGTGGTTTATGTCGGCGTTTATAGCCTGTACATGAAACGCCACTCAGTCTACGGCACGTTGATTGGTTCGCTCTCCGGCGCTGCGCCGCCGGTGATTGGCTACTGTGCGGTAACCGGCGAGTTCGATAGCGGCGCAGCGATCCTGCTGGCTATCTTCAGCCTATGGCAGATGCCTCACTCCTATGCCATCGCCATTTTCCGCTTTAAGGATTATCAGGCGGCGAACATTCCGGTACTGCCGGTGGTAAAAGGCATTTCTGTGGCGAAGAATCACATCACGCTGTATATCATCGCCTTTGCCGTTGCCACGCTGATGCTCTCTCTTGGCGGTTACGCTGGGTATAAATATCTGGTGGTCGCCGCAGCGGTTAGCGTCTGGTGGTTAGGCATGGCCCTGCGCGGTTATAAAGTCGCTGATGACAGAATCTGGGCGCGTAAGCTGTTCGGCTTCTCTATCATCGCCATCACCGCCCTCTCGGTGATGATGTCCGTTGATTTTATGGTGCCGGACTCGCATACGCTGCTGGCGTCTGTTTGGTAAATCTTATCGTCATCAAAAAACCCGCTTACTCTGGCGGGTTTTTTATTGCCCCCACTTTTAGCAGATCCACTTCTTTACCCTTTATCGTTGCCGTTGCGGCAATAATGCGAGTCTTCACCTGTGAACACATTTTCGACTCAAAATCGGATCTATAAAGAAGGAGCAATGAATTGCTGCTAAACGAACCGATTATGTAATCAGTAAAGTTAATATTCAGCCGGTTTAAGCCGAAAGGCTTGAAACCAACCGTTTGGATAATTTCCTTACCAGACGGACTCTTAATGTTGTACGTAACACGAAGATTGGCCACTTCGCCTAATTTATTGGTTTCGGCAAAGAGGCTGTCCATACAGGAAAAGCTCTCATCTAAAAAATTATCCCGCATTCCAGAATGGGTAATTGTGATGGCTGGCAACATATCATCAACCGTTTTTCTGTCAATCATGTCTTTTCGACAGGCGGCAAGAAAGTTCTGCGGGCCACCATAAATGTGGACACCCTTATCAAGATATTCCTTCGCTTTCTTACAATCTACCTCAACATACTGACCATTGGCGTACATCATACCCAATCTGGACCATGCTAAATTTATACCGTGTTGCGCGGCCTGATTAAATAACACATACGCTTTGGCATAATCCACCCGCACCTGCTCACCTTCGTAGTAGATATCCCCCAGCGCTAACGGAGCTTCTCTGTCACCTTGTTTAGCGGCTAACTCGAACCATTTAATGGCTTCCTGAACGTTGGGTTTCGTATCGTAGCGGGGCTGATGATATTCCCAGCCTAACAGGCTTTGCGCGTCGACATCCCCCGACTCAGCCATTTTATGTAGTGTACTTATAACATCGGGGGCAGGCTTTTTACTGTATATGCTGTTATACAATTCATGCGCTTTCTCGCTTGCCACCACGCCTGGTGGAACTATCAGCATTAAAGAAAATAATATTCTTTTAGGCAACATAAAATATCCCTTATTTATCTTGCACCTGAATATGCTCTTCTTTTAACAAGTCGCGTTGTTTCCCATTCAGTATCGTCGTCGCAGATTTAACAGAATAAGTTAAATCATGAAAATCGCATAAATTACGATTATAAACTGGGATATCTATATAGGTCTGTCTTATATGAGTGGAGTTATTATACATATCCACGCCAAGTGTATTTAGACTAAAAGGCGGTACGACAATGGTATATTCTTCACTGATACCTTCACTTCCCTTTAGCTCAAGCGTCAACTGCAAATTAGTTATACCACTGATTTTATCAGCATTAATTTTAATACTGACATCGCATATTTTTGGTTTTTCATTTGCGTTAAAACCATAGGTCCCGTAATGTTTTAACGTGAGATAAGGTAAAATATCACCCTGTGTTTCTCGGATTTTCTGATCTTGATTACAACGGTTTAAATATTCATCCTTACTGAATTTCAATGAATATTTCCCCGCACCTTTTTCGTAATAATACCAGGCCTTATCACAATCAAGCCTTTCACCTAATCCGTTGTAATACATCCAACTTAACCACAATGCGGCTTTTTTTGCCCCTTGCTGTTCAGCCTTGTTAAAAAGCACGCTCGCTTTAGAATAATCAACTTCGCCGGTCAACCCAGAATAGTATATATTCCCCAGGGCTACTAATGCTTTTTCGTCATTCTTATTTGCAGCTAATTCGTACCATTTTTTGGCTTCGACAGCATCAATCTTTAAACCAGCACTGCCATTTTCGTAGGCATCGCCCATGGTATACTGCGCCATCGGATAACCTTTTTCTGCCGCAGTGCGAAACCATTGCAGTGCTTTCTTTTTGGTGTCTAAAGAACGTCTATCATCAGAAGGTGAAAAATCATCGAGATAAAGATTTCCGACAATATAATCCATTTTTGGGTCGTCTTCCTGCGCCCATAGAGTCGCCAGACGCAAAATTTCCGGTTTACTGAAACCAATTCGCCCCCAAAAAAGCAAATCATTCTCGGGTGCCTGACCGACATAACGACTGACAAATTCAATTAAACTCGCCCGTTTCGTTTTGTCTGTCTCGGCCCCGGATTTCAATTCATAGGCCTGATTGATTATTTTATTCATCAAATCAGGAGGAATATTAAGATCGTCAGTTTTCGACTTACTGGCATACATCTGTGCTCGTGTCACGTCCAGGGTTACGCCTTTACCATATTGAAAGAAATAACGTGCATTATAGCAACCGTATTCTCCCCCCTGGTTACAGGCTTTCTCATACCACTGAATCGCCTTTGGGATGTCAACAGATACTGTCACTCCATGTTCATAAATAAATCCCAGTAGCACTAGCGCCTGCGTGTTATTGGAGTCAGCTAATTTTTGCAGTTCTTTTAACGCCGTCTGATCTTTATTGACAATACGTTCATACAGTTGATTAATATCCGTTGAAGCATGACAAAAAGAAGCCAGAGACAAACCAAATGATAATAAAATAACTTTACCAGACCACATATATAACCCCTTATTATACCTAACCACCAAACATCCACTTCATGAATAAATACACTGCCATAACGGCCCAGGTAATAAGCAAGCATTTAAGCTGAAACAGCATAATCAGTGCCTCCTACACCTCTATTTATTGAGTTAAAATAACATCATCCTTTGATAAAAAGTTACATGCCACTCAATAAAGCCAAAAATAATGTCATTGCCTGGAGGATAAAATCATGTGAGCTTTTCATTTGTTATATTTAACGCACAAAGTATTAATGGCAAGAATACGAAAGAAGCTCATACCTGACGTAAAAACCACTCTCTTATGTAATATTTACTCATTAACACTCTGTTTACCCAACATGCGCTCCGCACTACACTATGTGGGCAATTTTTTAAGAGGTGGTAATGAACGATTATAAAATGACGCCAGGTGAGCGGCGCGCGACCTGGGGTTTAGGGACCGTATTTTCATTGCGCATGCTGGGCATGTTTATGGTACTGCCGGTTCTGACTACGTACGGTATGGCACTGCAAGGGGCCAGCGAAGCGTTAATCGGTATTGCCATTGGTATTTATGGTTTGACCCAGGCCGTTTTTCAGATTCCGTTTGGCCTGCTTTCCGACCGCATTGGTCGCAAACCATTAATTGTCGGCGGACTGGCAGTATTTGCTGCCGGTAGCGTTATTGCTGCGCTCTCTGACTCCATCTGGGGAATTATTCTGGGCCGGGCGCTACAAGGCTCCGGTGCGATTGCCGCTGCCGTTATGGCGCTGCTTTCCGATCTTACGCGCGAACAAAACCGCACCAAAGCGATGGCGTTTATCGGCGTGAGCTTTGGCATTACCTTCGCCATTGCGATGGTGCTTGGCCCGATCATTACTCACAAACTTGGGCTGCACGCGCTGTTCTGGATGATCGCTATTCTGGCAACGATCGGCATTGCGTTGACCATTTGGGTTGTACCTAACAGCAGCACGCACGTACTTAATCGTGAGTCCGGGATGGTGAAAGGCAGTTTCAGTAAAGTGCTGGCGGAGCCACGGCTGCTGAAACTCAACTTTGGCATTATGTGTCTGCACATGCTGCTGATGTCGACGTTTGTTGCCCTGCCAAGGCAACTGGCTGATGCGGGTTTCCCGGCGGCTGAACACTGGAAGGTCTATCTGGCAACGATGTTAATCGCCTTTGGCTCTGTCGTGCCTTTCATTATCTACGCTGAAGTTAAGCGCAAAATGAAGCAAGTCTTTGTCTTCTGCGTCGGGTTGATCGTGGTTGCGGAAATTGTGTTGTGGAACGCACAAACGCAGTTCTGGCAACTGGTGGTCGGCGTGCAGCTTTTCTTTGTGGCGTTTAATTTGATGGAAGCCCTTCTGCCTTCGCTTATCAGTAAAGAGTCTCCTGCTGGTTACAAAGGTACGGCGATGGGCGTTTACTCCACCAGCCAGTTTCTTGGCGTGGCTATTGGTGGTTCGCTGGGCGGCTGGATTGACGGCATGTTTGACGGTCAGGGCGTATTTCTCGCTGGCGCAATGCTGGCAGCAGTGTGGCTGGCAGTCGCCAGTACCATGAAAGAACCGCCGTATGTTAGCAGTTTGCGCATTGAAATCCCGGCGGACATTGCCGCAAACGAGGCGTTAAAAGTGCGTTTACTGGAAACCGCAGGCGTCAAAGAAGTGTTGATTGCAGAAGAAGAACATTCAGCTTATGTGAAAATCGACAGCAAAGTGACGAATCGCTTTGAGGTTGAACAGGCAATTCGTCAGGCATAAAAAACGAGGCGAATTGCCTGCTGCGCTACGCTTATCAGGCATACAAAGCTTCTGAGTTACAAACCTTTGTAGGCCGAATCAGGCGTTCATGCCGCATCTGACATGAACAAAGCGCATGTTGTCGCGATTAATCGCGGAAGTTTTTGAACTGGAACGGCTGACCGAGATCGCCACCGCGTACCATCGCCATGACAGCCTGCAAATCATCACGAGATTTACCCGTTACGCGGATCTCATCGCCCTGAATTTGCGCCTGCACTTTCAGTTTGCTGTCTTTGATCATCTTGACGATTTTCTTCTGGGTCGCGCTCTCAATACCCTGCTTCAGTTTTGCTTCCACAAACCAGGTTTTACCGCTATGAACGATATTTTCCGGTACATCCAGCGAACTGCCTTCAATGCCGCGCTTCAGCAGCTTGGCACGCAGAATATCCAGCAACTGATTGACCTGGAAATCGGACTCGCTCAACACTTTGATGGTTTTGCTGGCGTCGTTCAGCTCAAATGAGGCTTCAACGTTACGGAAGTCAAAACGGGACTCCACTTCGCGGCTCGCGTTATCGACCGCGTTACGCGCTTCCTGAAGATCAACTTCAGAAACAATATCGAAAGATGGCATCTTTTCCTCTCCCTTCATTTTTGATGCGAAGCATAATACCTGCAAAGTTAAATAACCAACAGTCCTGCACCAGGACGTATCCCTTAATTGTGCATAGTCGCAACAGCATGCACAATTAAGGGATAGCCTTATTGAACACCCGGAGTGGTTGCGGGTGAGGAGGAACAATGAAAATTACCGTATTGGGATGCGGTGCCTTAGGGCAATTATGGCTTACAGCACTTTGCAAACAGGGTCACGAAGTTCAGGGCTGGCTGCGCGTACCGCAACCTTATTGTAGCGTGAATCTGGTTGAGACTGACGGTTCGATATTTAACGAGTCTCTGACCGCTAACGATCCCGATTTTCTGGCCACCAGCGATCTGTTACTGGTGACGCTGAAAGCATGGCAGGTTTCCGATGCCGTCAAAAGCCTCGCGTCCACACTGCCTGTAACCACGCCAATACTGTTAATTCACAACGGCATGGGTACCATCGAAGAGTTGCAAAGCATTGAGCAGCCGTTACTGATGGGCACGACCACCCATGCGGCGCGCCGCGACGGAAATGTCATTATTCATGTGGCAAACGGTATCACGCATATTGGTCCAGCACGGCAACAGGACGGCGATTACAGTTATCTGGCGGATATTTTGCAAACCGTATTACCTGACGTTGCCTGGCATAACAATATTCGCGCCGAGCTGTGGCGCAAGCTGGCAGTCAACTGTGTGATTAATCCACTAACCGCCATCTGGAATTGCCCGAACGGTGAATTACGTCATCATCCGCAAGAAATTATGCAGATATGCGAAGAAGTCGCGGCAGTGATTGAACGCGAAGGGCATCATACTTCAGCAGAAGATTTACTTGATTACGTGATGCAGGTGATTGATGCCACAGCGGAAAATATCTCGTCGATGTTGCAGGATATCCACGCGCTGCGCCACACTGAAATCGACTATATCAATGGTTTTCTCTTACGCCGCGCCCGCGCGCATGGGATTGCCGTACCGGAAAACACCCGCCTGTTTGAAATGGTAAAAAGAAAGGAGAGTGAATATGAGCGCATCGGCACTGGTTTGCCTCGCCCCTGGTAGTGAAGAGACTGAAGCCGTCACCACTATCGATCTGCTGGTTCGCGGCGGGATCAAAGTCACCACTGCCAGCGTCGCCAGCGATGGCAACCTGGCAATTACCTGCTCGCGCGGCGTGAAGCTGCTGGCGGATGCGCCGCTGGTCGAAGTTGCCGATGGCGAATATGACGTGATTGTGCTGCCTGGTGGCATTAAAGGCGCGGAATGTTTTCGCGATAGCACCCTGCTGGTTGAAACTGTTAAACAGTTCCACCGTTCCGGGCGTATCGTCGCGGCTATTTGCGCCGCGCCAGCCACCGTGCTGGTGCCGCACGATATCTTCCCGATTGGCAATATGACCGGCTTCCCGACGCTGAAAGATAAAATTCCCGCCGAACAATGGCAGGACAAGCGCGTCGTCTGGGATGCACGAGTAAAATTGCTGACCAGCCAGGGGCCGGGTACAGCTATCGACTTTGGTCTGAAAATTATCGACCTGCTGGTTGGGCGCGAGAAAGCCCATGAAGTGGCATCACAACTGGTGATGGCGGCAGGGATTTATAATTATTACGAGTAGTGTCGGATGCGGCAAACGTCGCATCTGACCAGATGCGACGTAAAAACCACAAATTACGGGCGATATACCTTCACATTGTTAAAGCCCTGCTCGCGCAGATAGAGCGCCTGCAGACGGCTCATCACCCCGCGCTCACACCACAGCAGCCAGGTTTTGTTCTGGTCGAGATCGCCAAATTTGGTGCTCAGTTTATAGAACGGCAGAGAAACCACATCAATCCCTTCGACTTTCAGTGGCTTATCTTCCTGTTCATCGATAGAACGGATATCGAGGATCACGTCGTTCGGGCCGAAGCCATTGACGGTTTCCACTTCCACCACTTCCTGCTCGGTCTGCTGGGCGATTTCGCGGATATCAACGTTATTCGCTTCCTCAACCACTTTATCGAGAATGCTGAAGTCGAACTTCTCTTCTTCCGCTTCAATCTTCGATTTAACCGCTTTCACCGTCGGGCTTTTGGAGATCACGCCGCAATATTCCGGCATAGTGCGGGCAAAGTCTTCGGTGCCAATCTGGCGAGCCAGGTTGATGATGTGCTCTTTGTCGTAAGAGATCAACGGACGCAGGATCAGCGTATCGGAGACGTTATCAATCAGGCGCAGGTTGGTCAGCGTCTGGCTGGACACCTGCCCCAGTGCTTCGCCGGTGACCAGCGCCTGTACGCCGTAACGTTCAGCCACCTTAGACGCGGCACGCACCATCATACGTTTGAGGATAACGCCCATCTGACCGTCGTCGATTTTCTCGAGAATTTCCCCGACGACCGGTTCGAAATTAATGGCGACAAAACGCACGCGGTGGGAGCTGCCAAAGCGGTTCCACAGATAATGCGCCACCTGGCGAACGCCGATTTCATGCGCCGCGCCGCCGAGGTTAAAGAAGCAGTAATGCACACGGCAGCCGCGACGCATCAACATATAGCTGGATACACCGGAGTCGAAACCGCCGGAAATGAGCGACAGTACATCTTCCTGGGTGCCGATCGGGAAACCACCAATACCTTCGTAGCGACCTTTGATCAGCAGGAGACGATCGTCTTCCACTTCCAGATGGACAGTCACTTCCGGATTGGTCAGCTTCACGCGCGCGGATTCAATATGCTGATTTAAACCGCCGCCGACGTAACGTTCCACATCAATCGAACTAAAATCATGCTTACCGCGGCGCTTCACGCGCACGCAGAAGGTTTTGCCTTCCAACTGATCGCGATACTGAACCAACGCTTTCTCGAAAATATCGTGCATGTCGGTAAACGGCACGTCTTCAACTTCGAGAATATGGTGGATACCCGGAATACGGGTCAGGGCGTCGCGAATAGCCAGACGCTGGTTTTCATCTTTTGCGCGAACTTCGATGTTATCCCAGTGGCGGACGACAGCGAGCGTCTCATCATAGTGCTTTAAAACGTTACGAATGTTCCCGGTAAGGATTTTTATAAAGCGCAAGCGCACAGATTGGCTTTTGATGGTGATTTCCGGGAACAATTTAATGATAAACTTCATGGCGGCAATGGTTCGTTGGCAAGTCTTAAGCGACTTGTATAGGGAAAAATACAGCAGCCCACACCTGCGGCTGCATCCAGGCGCGGAAGTATACCACTAACATCGCTTTGCTGCGCACATCACCTTACCATTGCGCGTTATTTGCTATTTGCCCTGAGTCCGTTACCATGACGGGGCGAAAAATATTGAGAGTCAGACATTCATTATGCCGAAGAAAAATGAGGCGCCCGCCAGCTTTGAAAAGGCGCTGAGCGAGCTGGAACAGATTGTAACCCGCCTGGAAAGTGGCGACCTGCCGCTGGAAGAGGCGCTGAACGAATTCGAACGCGGCGTGCAGCTGGCACGTCAGGGGCAGGCCAAATTACAACAAGCCGAACAACGCGTACAAATTCTGCTGTCTGACAATGAAGACGCCTCTCTAACCCCTTTTACACCGGACAATGAGTAATGGACTTTCCGCAGCAACTCGAAGCCTGCGTTAAGCAGGCCAACCAGGCGCTGAGCCGTTTTATCGCCCCACTGCCCTTTCAGAACACTCCCGTGGTCGAAACCATGCAGTATGGCGCATTATTAGGTGGTAAGCGCCTGCGACCTTTCCTGGTTTATGCCACCGGTCATATGTTCGGCGTTAGCACAAACACGCTGGACGCACCCGCCGCCGCCGTAGAGTGTATCCACGCTTACTCATTAATTCATGATGATTTACCGGCAATGGATGATGACGATCTGCGTCGCGGCTTGCCGACCTGTCATGTGAAGTTTGGCGAAGCGAACGCGATTCTCGCTGGCGACGCTTTACAAACGCTGGCGTTCTCGATTTTAAGCGATGCCGATATGCCGGAAGTGTCGGACCGCGACAGGATTTCGATGATTTCTGAACTGGCGAGCGCCAGCGGTATTGCCGGAATGTGCGGTGGTCAGGCATTAGATTTAGATGCGGAAGGCAAACACGTACCTCTGGATGCACTCGAGCGTATTCATCGTCATAAAACCGGCGCATTGATTCGCGCCGCCGTTCGCCTTGGTGCATTAAGCGCCGGAGATAAAGGACGTCATGCTCTGCCAGTACTCGACAAGTACGCAGAGAGCATCGGCCTTGCCTTCCAGGTTCAGGATGACATCCTGGATGTGGTGGGAGATACTGCAACGTTGGGAAAACGCCAGGGTGCCGACCAGCAACTTGGTAAAAGTACCTACCCTGCACTTCTGGGTCTTGAGCAAGCCCGGAAGAAAGCCCGGGATCTGATCGACGATGCCCGCCAGTCGCTGAAACAACTGGCTGAACAGTCACTCGATACCTCGGCACTGGAAGCGCTAGCGGACTACATCATCCAGCGTAATAAATAAACAATAAGTATTAATAGGCCCCTGATGAGTTTTGATATTGCCAAATACCCGACCCTGGCACTGGTCGACTCCACCCAGGAGTTACGACTGTTGCCAAAAGAGAGTTTACCGAAACTCTGCGACGAACTGCGCCGCTATTTACTCGACAGCGTGAGCCGTTCCAGCGGGCACTTCGCCTCCGGGCTGGGCACGGTCGAACTGACCGTGGCGCTGCACTATGTCTACAACACCCCGTTTGACCAATTGATTTGGGATGTGGGGCATCAGGCTTATCCGCATAAAATTTTGACCGGGCGCCGCGACAAAATCGGCACCATCCGTCAGAAAGGCGGCCTGCACCCGTTCCCGTGGCGCGGCGAAAGCGAATATGACGTTTTAAGCGTCGGGCATTCATCAACCTCCATCAGTGCCGGAATTGGTATTGCGGTTGCTGCCGAGAAAGAAGGCAAAAATCGCCGCACCGTCTGTGTCATTGGCGATGGCGCGATTACCGCTGGCATGGCGTTTGAAGCGATGAATCACGCGGGCGATATCCGTCCTGATATGCTGGTGGTCCTCAACGACAATGAAATGTCGATTTCCGAAAATGTTGGCGCGCTCAACAACCATCTGGCGCAGCTGCTTTCCGGTAAGCTTTACTCTTCGCTGCGCGAAGGCGGGAAAAAAGTTTTCTCTGGCGTGCCGCCAATTAAAGAGCTACTCAAACGTACCGAAGAACATATTAAAGGCATGGTAGTGCCTGGCACATTGTTTGAAGAGCTGGGCTTTAACTACATCGGCCCGGTTGACGGTCACGATGTGCTGGGGCTTATCACCACACTTAAGAACATGCGCGACCTGAAAGGCCCGCAGTTCCTGCATATCATGACCAAAAAAGGTCGTGGTTATGAACCGGCAGAGAAAGACCCAATCACTTTCCACGCCGTGCCTAAATTTGATCCCTCCAGCGGTTGTTTGCCGAAAAGTAGTGGCGGTTTGCCAAGCTATTCAAAAATCTTTGGCGACTGGCTGTGCGAAACGGCAGCGAAAGACAACAAGCTGATGGCGATTACTCCGGCGATGCGAGAAGGTTCCGGCATGGTCGAGTTTTCACGTAAATTCCCGGATCGCTACTTCGACGTGGCGATTGCCGAGCAACACGCGGTGACCTTTGCCGCCGGTCTGGCGATTGGGGGTTACAAACCGATCGTGGCAATCTACTCCACCTTCCTGCAACGTGCCTACGATCAGGTGCTGCATGACGTGGCAATTCAAAAGCTTCCGGTCCTGTTCGCCATCGACCGTGCGGGCATTGTTGGTGCTGACGGTCAAACCCATCAGGGCGCTTTTGATCTCTCTTACCTGCGCTGCATACCGGAAATGGTCATTATGACCCCGAGCGATGAAAACGAATGTCGCCAGATGCTCTATACCGGCTATCACTATAACGATGGCCCGTCAGCGGTGCGCTACCCGCGCGGCAACGCGGTCGGCGTGGAGCTGACGCCACTGGAAAAACTGCCAATTGGCAAAGGCATTGTGAAGCGTCGTGGCGAGAAACTGGCGATCCTTAACTTTGGTACGCTGATGCCAGAAGCGGCGAAAGTCGCCGAATCGCTGAACGCTACGCTGGTCGATATGCGTTTTGTGAAGCCGCTTGATGAAGCGTTAATTCTGGAAATGGCCGCCAGCCATGAGGCGCTGGTTTCCGTTGAAGAAAACGCCATTATGGGTGGTGCAGGCAGCGGCGTGAACGAAGTGCTAATGGCCCATCGTAAACCAGTACCCGTGCTGAACATTGGCCTGCCGGATTTCTTTATTCCGCAAGGAACTCAGGAAGAAATGCGCGCCGAACTCGGCCTCGATGCCGCCGGTATGGAAGCCAAAATCAAGGTCTGGCTGGCATAATCCCTACTCCACTCCTGCTATGCTTAAGAAATTATTCATGGCAGGAGTGGCAGCATGCAATACAACCCCTTAGGAAAAACCGACCTTCGCGTTTCCCGACTTTGCCTCGGCTGTATGACCTTTGGCGAGCCAGATCGCGGTAATCACGCATGGACACTGCCGGAAGAGAGCAGCCGTCCCATCATTAAACGCGCGCTGGAAGGCGGCATAAATTTCTTTGATACCGCCAATAGCTATTCCGATGGAAGCAGCGAAGAGATCGTCGGTCGCGCACTGCGGGATTTCGCCCGTCGTGAAGACGTGGTCGTTGCCACCAAAGTGTTCCATCGCGTTGGTGATTTACCGGAAGGATTATCCAGTGCGCAAATTTTGCGCTCTATCGACGACAGCCTGCGCCGTCTCGGCATGGATTATATCGATATCCTGCAAATTCATCGCTGGGATTACAACACGCCGATCGAAGAGACGCTGGAAGCCCTGAACGACGTGGTAAAAGCCGGGAAAGCACGTTATATCGGCGCGTCATCAATGCACGCTTCGCAGTTTGCTCAGGCACTGGAACTACAAAAACAGCACGGCTGGGCGCAGTTTGTCAGTATGCAGGATCACTACAATCTGATTTATCGCGAAGAAGAGCGTGAGATGCTGCCGCTGTGTTATCAGGAGGGCGTGGCGGTGATTCCGTGGAGCCCGCTGGCACGGGGACGTCTGACTCGTCCGTGGGGAGAAACCACTGCACGGCTGGTGTCTGATGAGGTTGGGAAAAATCTCTATAAAGAAAGCGATGAAAATGACGCGCAGATCGCAGAGCGGTTAACGGGCGTCAGTGAAGAACTTGGTGCGACACGAGCACAAGTTGCGTTGGCCTGGTTGTTGAGTAAGCCGGGCATTGCCGCGCCGATTATCGGAACTTCGCGGGAAGAACAGCTTGATGAACTACTAAACGCGGTAGATATCACGTTGAAACCGGAACAGATTGCCGAACTGGAGACACCCTATAAACCGCATCCGATAGTGGGATTTAAATAGGTATGCAGGCCTGATAAGACGCAACAAGCGTCACATCAGGCTCTGGTGCAAAACTATGACAGAAGACCCAACGGCCAGTGATGACCGATAAAGTACAGGATGCCTGCGGAAATCACCCCGGCGACAATATCGTCGATCATGATCCCCATGCCGCCATGTACATTGCGATCAAACCAGCGGATCGGCCACGGTTTCCACATATCCAGAATACGGAAAATCACAAACCCGGCGGCGACCCACTGCCAGTCATTGGTCGGCAGCGCCATCAGAGTGATCCACATGCCGATAAATTCATCCCAGACAATGCTGCCATGATCGTGCACGCCCATATCTTTCGCGGTCTGATGACAAAGATAAACGCCAATACAGATCCCCAGCATGACTACCAGCGAATAAAGCTGCCAGGGTAAAAAGGTCATCAGATACCAGAACGGAATCGCCGCCAGCGATCCCATCGTGCCAGGAACAATCGGGCTTAATCCACTTCCGAATCCGACAGCAAGCAAATGCCACGGATTACTCATCTTCAGGCGACTTTTCGCGACATCTTTATGGCGTGGCAAAATGGTCATATCCTTTCCAGTCTAACGTGACAGGTTCGCCGTCACGAACAAAACAGAGTCCTTCTATATCGGCGGTCATTTGCCCGATACAGGTAAATGGTACGCCCAGATGTCCCAAAGCGACATCCAACGCGCCACGGTTCAGTTCCGGCACAGTGAAACACAACTCGTAATCTTCGCCACCAGAGAGCGCCCAGCGCAGCGCCTGTTCCGGTTCAACATGACGTGAAAGTGCGTCAGAGAATGGTAACAACGCCAGATCAATACGTGCGCCGCAGTCGCTGGCTTTCACGATATGCCCGAGATCGGAAATCAGACCGTCAGAGAGATCGATGGCTGAATTTGCCAGATCGCGCAATGCCTGTCCCTGTAAAATACGCGGCGACGGACGGAGGTGACGTTTGACCAAGTAGTCAGCATCTTTTCCATCCGCCACGTGGAGACGATTTTGCAAAATCGCCAGCCCGGCGGCGCTATCGCCCGGTGTACCGGTCACATAAATCCAGTCACCCGGTTTCGCCCCAGAGCGCGTTAAGGCTCGTCCCATCGGAACAAAGCCGTGGATACCCAACGTCATTGATAATGGCCCACGCGTGGTGTCGCCGCCAATGAGTTGCATATCGTAATAATTGAGGAGCTCAAACAAACTGTCGCTGAAGGACTCAAGCCACGCTTCGTCTACGTCCGGTAAGGTTAATGCCAGCGTCAGCCAGGCCGGATCGGCGCCCATCGCTGCCAGATCGCTTAGGTTTACCGCCAGTGCTTTATATGCCAGATCCGCAGGATCGATATCAGGGAGGAAATGGTTGCCCGCCACCAGCGTATCGGTGCTGATCGCCAGGGTCTGTTTCTCGGGGATATTGAGAAGTGCGCAATCGTCGCCAATGCCAAGTTCGACATCAAGACGAGAGCTTCTTACACGGTCAAAATAACGGGCAATCAGGGAGAACTCGCCACATGCCATACGTTATGCCTCAGCAGGTAAAAAAGAAAAGGCCGGCGAGTGCGGAACTGTTTTCCGTTACTCTGCCGGCCTGGATATCACTTTTTGTTAGGGCGAATCACAGGTGCTGCTTTATCCAGTACGCCATTGACGAACTTATGGCTGTCTTCTGCGCCGAACGATTTCGCCAGTTCGATCGCTTCGTTAATGGCCACTTTGTACGGCACATCGCTACGTTTAGACAACTCGTACAGCGCAATGCGCAGTACCGCTTTTTCTACCTGGCCCAGCTCTTCCAGCAGGCGAGACAGATATGGCTTCATCAGTCCGTCGAGGTATGCGGTGTTAGTCGCCACCCCGGCCAGCAGCTCACGGAAGTACAGGATGTCAACGTCTTTTACATCCTGTTCAGCCAGGAACTGGTATTCAACATCAGCGATGTCGTTCTGGGACAACTGCCAGGAGTAGAGCGCCTGGACGGCACACTCACGAGCGCGGCGACGAGCAGCAGGTTTCACGGATTTCCCCTTACTAATTTCAGGCCTTGATGGCTTTCAATACATTAATCATTTCAAGCGCGGTCAGTGCAGCTTCTGCACCTTTGTTACCAGCTTTGGTGCCAGCACGTTCGATCGCTTGTTCAATGCTTTCAGTGGTCAAAACCCCAAAAGCAACCGGAATTTCGCTGTCCTGGGCAACATGCGCCAGGCCGTTGCTTGCACCACCAGCGACATATTCAAAGTGGGCAGTGCCACCACGAATAACCGTCCCCAGCGCAATCACCGCGTCGTATTTACCGGTTTTAGCCAGTGCACCCGCCGCCAGCGGCAGCTCATAGGCACCTGGCACCCAAACAACGGTAATGTTTTCATCTTTTACCTGACCGATACGTTTCAGTGCGTCAATTGCACCTTCCAGCAGGCTGTCATTGATAAAGTTGTTGAAACGCGCAATGGTGATGGCGACGCGAGCGTCCGGGGTAGCAACGTTAGCTTCAATAATGTTCATTTTCTTCCTTCGGGTTCGAGTATGGCCCCGCAGGGGGGCGGATTTTAGCATAATATTTCGTGCGCTGCTTCCCTTTCGAGCCGGGAGATCATGCACCCACTAAATGCAGGCAAACATCCGGGCCTACATGACGTATCTCTTTGAATTTAAATTGGGGCGCGTCGGCTAATTTCTCAAGCCCCGGCAGCGTACATAATCCGCGGGCGTCGCTGCCTAATAGTTTAGGTGCGATATAGACAATCAGCTCATCGACTAAACCCGCCTGTAGCAATGCGCCAGCGAGCGTTGGCCCCGCTTCCACCCAGATACTGTTAATCTGTTGCTTGCCGAGTTGCATCATCAGCACAACCAGATCCAGATGACCTTTATGCTCTGGAATCAGCAAAGTACGCACCGTTTCCGGCCATTCACGAGAATCTTCCTGCGTACGCGCGAACCAGGTTTCGCCCGGCTGTTGCACGATGCGGTGTTCCGGCGTCACGCGATTTTGGCTATCAATCACAATACGTACCGGCTGACGGAGATTTTGTTGCGGATAGAGCGCCTGAGTTTGTTCATCCAGTTCAGACCAACGCACCGTTAAGGCTGGATCGTCCGCCAGCACCGTGGCGCTGCTGGTTAAAATGGCATGACTTTGCGCGCGCAGTCGTTGTACATCGCGTCGAGCCTGAGGTGAAGTGATCCACTGGCTTTCACCGCTGGCCATCGCAGTGCGGCCATCTAGCGACGCGCCGAGTTTCAACTGTATATAAGGAAAGCCGGTGCGCATGCGCTTGAGGAAGCCTTTATTCAATTGCTCGGCTTCGCTCATCATCAGGCCGTGGCTGACGTCAATGCCAGCTTGTTGCAAACGGTAAAGTCCACGCCCAGCGACCTGCGGATTAGGGTCCTGCATCGCAGCCACAACGCGCACCACGCCAGCAGCAATTAATGCGTCACAACACGGTGGCGTACGACCATGATGACTACAAGGTTCGAGTGTCACATACGCCGTTGCGCCTTTGGCTTTTTCACCTGCCATGCGCAACGCGTGTACCTCTGCATGCGGTTCGCCCGCGCGGTGATGGTAACCTTCACCGACAATTTCGCCATCTTTCACAATGACGCAACCGACATTCGGGTTAGGGTGAGTGGTGAAGCGCCCTCGTTGCGCCAGCTTTAGCGCCCGCGCCATGTATAACTCGTCCTGCACGGTTTAATCCTCCAGGCGCGCAATCTCTTCGCCAAATTCTTTGATATCTTCGAAACTGCGATAGACAGAGGCAAAACGGATATAGGCGACTTTATCGAGCTTTTTCAATTGATCCATCACCAGATTGCCAATCATTTTGCTCGGCACTTCGCGCTCACCGGTGGCGCGGAGTTGCGATTTAATATGGTTGATCGCCATTTCGACGTCATCGGAACTCACCGGACGTTTTTCCAGCGCCCGCAGCATTCCGCTACGCAATTTTTCTTCATTAAACGGTTCGCGCACGTCGTTGCTTTTCACGACACGCGGCATAACCAGTTCCGCAACTTCAAAAGTAGTGAAACGTTCATTACACACCAGACACTGCCGACGGCGGCGTACGGAAGAGCCCTCGCTCACGAGACGAGAGTCAATTACCTTAGTGTCCACGGCGAAACAGAATGGGCAATGCATACGGCGTCCTGACCAGGTGGTTAATAGAAATCTATTTTACCCTGAACTGGCGATACAACAAAGGCGCAACGCTTTTGAGATAAAGGATCGATGCTTTCACGGCTTTAAGCCTCTACCATTAGGATAATTGTGACGAGAAAGGGACTACCTATGAACATTAAAGTATGTTTTCGACTACTCCTGCTGGGAAGCCTGTTCAGCCTGAGCGCCTGCGTACAGCAAAGCGAAGTACGCCAGATGAAACACAGCGTCAACACGTTGAATAAAGAGATGACTCAGCTCAACAAAGAAACTATCAAAATCACCCAGCAAAATACGCTGAACGCAAAATCCAGCAGTGGGGTTTACCTGTTGCCTGGTGCAAACACACCGGCACGGCTGGAAAGCCAAATTGGCACTTTACGTATGTCGCTGGTGAATATTACGCCAATTGCAGATGGTACCACTCTGACGCTGCGTATTCAGGGTGAGTCCAATGATCCCTTACCCGCTTTCAGCGGAACCGTTGAATATGGGCAAATTCAGGGAACAATCGACAGCTTTCAGGAAATCAATGTGCAGAATCAATTGATTAACGCGCCGGCCAGCCTCCTCGCGCCCAGTGATGTTGACATTCCGTTACAGTTAAAGGGCATTTCTGTGGATCAGTTAGGCTTTGTACGCATCCACGACATTCAACCTGTTATGCAGTAAACGTTTTTCGGGGCGTTTTGTGCGTCCCGCAACATCCTCCCCCTTCATTTTGTTACTCTGCTTACATCACCCAGATTGATAGTAAAAGTTTGCAACAAGGGTGAAAGTCAGTACAATTCCCGCCCGAATATGTGTATTCGTGAACGCAATCGATTACGTAAATGATAGAACTGTGAAATACAACATATTTTTGTGAGCAATGATTTTTATAATAGGCTCCTCTGTATAGGAAATATTTAGAAACGCAATTTGCGCCTTTTTCACTCCCGTAAGGGATTTTCAAACAGTGGCATACATATGAAAAAAACATTACTGGCAGCCGGTGCGGTACTGGCGCTCTCTTCGTCTTTTACTGTCAACGCAGCTGAAAACGATAAACCGCAGTACCTTTCCGACTGGTGGCACCAGAGCGTTAACGTAGTTGGTAGCTATCACACTCGTTTCGGACCGCAGATCCGTAACGATACTTACCTGGAGTATGAAGCATTCGCTAAAAAAGACTGGTTCGATTTCTATGGTTACGCGGATGCGCCGGTATTCTTCGGCGGTAACTCCGATGCCAAAGGTATCTGGAACCACGGTTCTCCGCTGTTTATGGAAATCGAACCGCGTTTCTCCATCGATAAGCTGACCAATACTGACCTTAGCTTCGGTCCGTTCAAAGAGTGGTACTTCGCGAACAACTACATTTACGACATGGGCCGTAACAAAGATGGTCGCCAGAGCACCTGGTATATGGGTCTGGGTACTGACATCGACACTGGCCTGCCGATGAGCCTGTCCATGAACGTGTATGCGAAATACCAGTGGCAGAACTACGGCGCAGCGAACGAAAACGAGTGGGACGGTTACCGTTTCAAAATTAAATACTTTGTGCCGATTACCGATCTGTGGGGCGGTCAGCTGAGCTACATCGGCTTCACCAACTTCGACTGGGGTTCCGATCTGGGTGATGACAGCGGTAACGCAATCAACGGTATTAAGACGCGCAGCAATAACTCCATCGCTTCCAGCCATATTCTGGCGCTGAACTACGATCACTGGCACTACTCTGTCGTTGCACGTTACTGGCATGACGGTGGTCAGTGGAACGATGATGCAGAGCTGAACTTCGGTAACGGCAACTTCAACGTTCGCTCTACCGGCTGGGGTGGTTACCTGGTGGTAGGTTACAACTTCTGATTGTGAAAATGCCGGGATTTATTCCCGGCATTTCAGATTGTCGACAACGTGTGCTTTGTTCATGCCGGATGCGGAGTAAACGCCTTATCTGGTCTACAAAAGCACGAAAATTCAATACATTGCTGAGATTACGTAGGCCTGACAAGCGTAGCGTATCAGGCAATTTTTCGTTTGTCACAAAGCTCAAATAGCGGATTTTATATCCGGCATTTTTTATTACTTCTTCTTATTCATCATCGCTTTTAAATCAGCAAACGGGTTGTATTTCGCTTCACCGACATCTTTCTGCGCATCTTCCCCTGCGATAACCGTCGTACCATACTGATCCGCTTCGGTATATTTCGAATGCTCATGATCATGGCAATAGAGACAAAGCAATTCCCAGTTACTACCATCTTCCGGATTATTGGTATGGTCGTGATCAATATGGTGAACGGTAAGTTCACGCAGGTTGGAATAGACAAACTCGCGGGAACAGCGACCGCAGACCCACGGATAGAGTTTCAGCGCTTTTTCGCGATAGCCGCTTTCTAACCGCGCATAGTTTTTTGGGATGATAGCCATGAAAAGTTACCTGGATGAAATGTAGGGTTACGCGCAGTTTCCCAAGATGCGGGGATTTTCGCAATCCTGAGTAAAGAAATTCTCACATTACCAGTGACGGCGAGGTTCCATCTGCTGATGAAGAATACGCGCAATGAGAATGTCATCTACTCTTATAATGTAATAAACAGTGTGAAACCTGAATGCGATCTTCTTTACCTCTGGAATCGCATCATAGTCTTGCCCTATCTCGGGCATTTGAGAGAGTGTATCCAGAAAAATGCCGAGAGAGTCGGTATAGCGATCCGCCTGCTCCTCACCAAACTTTCCCAGCGTGTAGTCATAGATCCCTCTGAAATCTTCAACAGCTTTTCCGCTAAGCTTATACACGATGTTTTTGCTTCCTTTCTGCTGCGATATCACGAAGCGTCATCGAACTTTCACCGCTCTCAAGACCTTCAATAACAGCATTTCTGACAGCTTCATCCCTGGATTCTTGTTGTTCCAATAGACGAAGCGCCGAACGCATCACTTCACTGGCCGAGCCATAACGACCAGACTGAACCATCCGGGTAATAAAACTATCTAATTGTTCGCCAACGCTTACTGAGGTAATTTTGCGCATAAGCGATCTCCACGTATTAACTATTAATACAAAGTATATGTCAGAACTCTTTCTACAACCAAAGCTGTATTCAGTACAATAAGCAACAATCGAAAAAAAACCGCAGCGTAAATACGCCACGGTTTTTTAACTGAACGGATTTAAAAACACCCTTACGGCAGAATTGACGGCTGGTCCGCCCCTTCTTTTTCCACTTTCTGTTGCAGCATATGCTCACGCTTCATACCCAGTTTCAGGGCCAGCGCAGATGCAACATAGATGGAAGATGCGGTACCGATGGTTACACCAATCAGCATGGTCAGCGAGAAGCCTTCCAGCACCGGGCCACCGAAGAGATACAGCATCAGGATCACCATCAAGGTGGTACCGGATGTGATCAAGGTACGGTGCAGCGTCTGGGTCAAGGACACGTTAAAGATTTCGTAAGGCGTACCGCGACGGATTTTGCGGAAGTTTTCACGAATACGGTCCGATACCACGATACTGTCGTTAAGCGAGTAACCGATAACCGACATCAACGATGCCACAATGGTCAGGTCAATCTCGATATGGAATAACGACAAAATACCCAGTGTAATGATAACGTCGTGCGCCAGCGCGATTACTACCCCTGCCGCCAGTCGCCACTCAAAGCGGAAACCGACATATACAAGGATAGACAGCAGTGCCGCCATCAGCGCCATCGCACCGGTTTGCGCAAGGTCTGCCCCCACGCTCGGGCCGACGAACTCAATACGCTTCACCGCCGCGTTCTGATTGGTAGCTTCGTTAATCACCTTCAGAACTTTGCTGCCCAGCACCTGACCACCGGTTTCGCCTTCAGCTGGCGGCATGCGGACCATGATGTCGTGGCTGCTACCGAAGTTTTGCAGCATCGGCTCTTCAAAGCCCGCTTTCTGCAATGCATCACGCATTACATCGATTTCAGCCGGTTTTTCAAGCGTAATTTCAATAACCGTACCACCGGTGAAATCCAGCCCCCAGTTAAAACCGCGCACGCCCATAATGACGATCGCGGCGATTAACAGCAGACCAGAGATGCCGAAAGCCCAGTAGTCCCAGCGCATAAAGTCATAGACTTTACGGCCGTGGTTTAGTTGTTCAACAGTATATTCCTGTGCCACATCGCACTCCTCAGATTGACAGCTTCTTGACGCGCTTGCCGCCATATAGCAGGTTTACGATGGCACGCGTACCGACAATCGCGGTAAACATCGACGTCGCCACACCGATACCGGTAGTAATCGCGAACCCTTTAATTGCCCCGGTACCCACTGCGTACAGGATGATGACTTTAATCAGCGTGGTGATGTTCGCATCGAAGATGGAACTGAACGCGCCACGATAACCTTCATCAATTGCCTGCTGAACAGTACGCCCGTTGCTTAACTCTTCTTTAATACGTTCGTTGATCAGTACGTTCGCATCGACCGCTACCGCAAGGGTTAAGACGATACCCGCGATCCCCGGCATACTCAGCGTCGCGCCAGGCAGCAGCGACATAATGCCGACAATCAAGATCAAGTTCGCAATCAGAGCACTGGTCGCAATCAGACCAAACTTCTTATAGAAGATGATCATGAACAGAATAGAAACCAGCAGACCGGCGAGACATGCCTCCAGCCCCTGTTCAATGTTCTGCATACCCAGGGTCGGACCAATGGTACGTTCTTCAACAATCTGAATCGGTGCAATCAACGCACCGGCACGCAGCAGCAGCGACAGCTGACGCGCTTCGTTCGGGTTGTTGATACCAGTGATACGGAAGCTGTTACCCAGACGAGACTGGATATTCGCGATGTTAATCACCTCTTCCTGTTTCACCAGAACCGCACGACCATTAGCATCTTTCTTACCGCTGTCTTTATACTCCACAAACAGGGTCGCCATCGGTTTGCCGATGTTGTCCTTAGTGAAGTTAGACATGATGTTACCACCTGCGCTGTCGAGCGAGATGTTAACCTGCGGCTGGTTGTATTCGTCCTGGCTGGAAGTGGAATCGGTGATATGGTCACCGGTCAGAATTACGCGTTTGTACAGCACAACCGGCTGACCTTCGCGGGTCTGTTTCACTTCAGAGTCGCCCGATACGCGTCCAGATGCAGCAGCAGCCTGGTCAACGTTGGTATTCACCAGACGGAATTCCAGCGTCGCGGTAGCGCCAAGAATCTCTTTCGCGCGAGCGGTATCCTGAATACCAGGCAGCTCAACGACAATGCGGTCTGCGCCCTGACGTTGTACTACAGGCTCCGCCACACCAAGCTGGTTTACACGGTTACGCAGGATGTTAATGTTCTGCTGCACCGCATATTCACGCGCTTCACTGAGACGCGCATCGCTCATGACCGCACGCAGCTGGTTGCTACCCTGGCTGCTAATGACGAGATCGGGATGACGCTTGCTCAGATATGCAATGGCTTCATCACGGGCGTTGCCATCGCGGAAAGTGATGCTCAGACCGTAATTATTTTCTTTACGAACAGTGGTATACGGGATGCCTTTTTCACGCAGATCGCTGCGCAGGCTATCGATATTTTGTTCCTGGAGTTTGCCAAGCGCAGTGTCCATATCCACTTCCATCAGGAAGTGAACGCCGCCACGCAAGTCAAGACCGAGCTTCATCGGCTCAGCGTGAATAGCTGCCAGCCAGCGCGGCGTGGCCGGGGCAAGGTTAAGCGCCACGACATATTTGTCACCCAGAATGCCCATTAATGCTTCACGAGCGCGTAGCTGGGTGTCAGTGGAGTCGAAGCGCGCAAGAATAGCGCCCTCTTCCAGTGCCACAGACTTAGCAGTTATTTTTTCTTCTTGTAACGTTTTCTGGACCTGGATCAGCGTTTGCTCACTGGCGGCGACTCCGCGCGCGCCAGTGATCTGAACAGCCGGATCCTCACCAAACAGGTTGGGAAGCGCATACAGCAGACCGATGACAATCACCACGATCAGCATGACGTACTTCCACAAAGGATAACGGTTTAACACGGCAATTCCCTTAGGGAAAAATTTTAATTACAGCGCCTTCATGGTGCCTTTCGGCAGAACGGCGGCTACGAAGTCACGTTTAATAACTACTTCAGTGGTGTCATTCAGCGCGATAGCAATGTAGCCGTTTTCTGCTACTTTGGTTACGCGACCGACCAGGCCACCGTTCGTCAGCACTTCATCACCTTTCGCGATGGAGTCCATCAGCTTTTTGTGTTCTTTGGTGCGCTTCTGCTGTGGGCGCAGGATCATGAAATAGAAAATCAGACCGAATACCACCAGCATCAAAATCAAAGACATCGGGCTACCTTGTGCCGGAGCACCCGTTGCCGCTACCGCATCAGAAATAAAAAAGCTCATTAAATTTCCCTCATTATTAATATTAATCAACGTTCAAAGGTGGTACTTCTCGCCCCTGACGCTGGTAAAAATCAGCTACGAAGCTCTCTAATTTACCCTCTTCAATAGCCTTGCGTAAACCCGCCATCAAACGCTGGTAGTAACGAAGGTTATGAATGGTGTTGAGTCGCGCGCCTAATATTTCGTTGCAACGGTCGAGATGATGCAAGTAGGCACGTGAATAATTGCGACAGGTGTAGCAATCACACTCAGGATCGAGCGGGCCAGTGTCGCTCTTATACTTCGCATTGCGGATTTTCACCACGCCATCGGTCACGAACAGATGACCGTTACGCGCATTACGTGTTGGCATTACGCAGTCAAACATATCGATACCGCGGCGCACGCCTTCAACCAGGTCTTCCGGTTTACCAACGCCCATCAGGTAACGTGGTTTGTCTGCCGGAATTTGCGGACACACATGCTCCAGGATACGGTGCATATCTGCTTTCGGCTCACCCACTGCCAGACCGCCGACAGCGTAGCCATCAAAACCGATATCTACCAGACCTTTAACAGAGATATCACGTAAATCTTCGTAAACGCTGCCCTGAATGATACCAAAGAGCGCATTTTTGTTGCCGAGGCTGTCAAAACGCTCGCGGCTACGCTTCGCCCAACGCAGCGACATCTCCATAGAGCGCTTCGCGTAATCCCAGTCAGCAGGATACGGCGTACACTCGTCAAAAATCATGACGATGTCTGAGCCAAGATCGTATTGAATCTCCATCGATTTTTCGGGATCGAGGAAAATCGGATCGCCGTTGATGGGGTTACGGAAGTGCACGCCCTGTTCGGTGATTTTACGGATATCGCCAAGACTGAAGACCTGGAAGCCGCCGGAGTCGGTAAGAATCGGGCCTTTCCACTGCATAAAATCGTGCAGATCGCCATGCAGTTTCATAATTTCCTGGCCCGGGCGCAGCCACAGGTGGAAAGTGTTACCCAGAATAATTTGCGCGCCAGTGGCTTCAACTTCTTCCGGCGTCATCCCTTTTACGGTGCCGTAGGTGCCAACAGGCATAAAACAAGGCGTTTCCACTACGCCACGATCGAAGACCAGGCGGCCACGGCGTGCGCGACCGTCGGTGGTGTCCAGTTCAAATTTCATTTTTTCTCCACTACGTCAGAAAAACAGTCCAACGTTTAAACCAGCGCCGCGGAATTACTCCCCGACGCGCTCATTAATTGCCTGCGGATTGTACGTGATAAACATCGCATCACCGTAACTAAAAAAGCGATATTTCTCTTCTACTGCCGCTTTATAGGCGTTCATGGTGTGTTGATAACCGGCAAATGCGGAAACCAGCATAATCAGCGTTGACTCCGGCAGATGGAAGTTAGTCACCAGCGCATCGACTACTTTGTACTGGAAGCCGGGATAGATAAAGATTTGTGTATCATCGAAAAACGGTTCAATCAGATCATTTTTCGCTGCCTGGGCCGCGCTCTCAAGCGAGCGAACAGAGGTGGTGCCAACCGCAATCACCCGATTTCCACGCGCTTTCGCAGCCAGCACTGCGTCAACCACATCCTGCGGCACTTCTGCATATTCCGAGTGCATGATGTGGTCTTCAATGGTGTCGACGCGTACCGGCTGGAAGGTACCCGCCCCCACATGCAGAGTCACGAATGCCATCTCCACGCCCTTGGCGCGCAATTTTTCCAGCAGCGGTTCGTCAAAGTGCAGTCCGGCGGTCGGTGCTGCTACCGCGCCTGGTTTTTCGCTATAAACCGTTTGATAAAGTTCGCGGTCTGCATCTTCGTCCGGACGGTCGATGTACGGCGGCAGTGGCATATGGCCGATGCTGTTGAGAATATCCAGCACCGAGCGCTCATCGTTAAATTCGACTTCAAACAGCGCGCCATGACGAGCGGTCATTGTTGCTTTGATGCTTTCGTCATCGCCCAGAAGCAGTTCAGCGCCCGGTTTTGGCGCTTTCGAGGCGCGAATATGCGCGAGAATGCGTTTGTCGTCGAGCATCCGCTCAACCAGCACTTCAATCTTGCCGCCGCTGGATTTTCGCCCAAACAGACGCGCCGGGATCACGCGGGTATTGTTAAAAACCAGAAGATCGCCGGGGTTGAGCTTGTCGAGTAAATCGGTGAAAGTACCGTGCGTCAGCGCGCCCGTCGGCCCGTCCAGCGACAGTAAACGACAGCTACTGCGTTCAGGCATGGGATAGTGGGCAATCAGGGATTCGGGCAATTCAAAGGAGAAATCGGTAACGCGCATGACACTGACTCAGACTAAAATAAGAGGCGGGTAGTCTAGTGCCGGGGCGCTCTCCCTGCAACCTTTACCCCCCTTTGGATAGAATATAATCGATGAATTTTTTAGCTCACCTGCATCTAGCTCACCTGGCGGAAAGCTCGCTTTCCGGCAATTTACTGGCTGATTTCGTACGCGGAAATCCTGAAGAAAGTTTTCCGCCCGACGTCGTGGCTGGCATTCATATGCATCGGCGAATCGACGTATTAACCGACAATCTGCCGGAGGTCCGCGAAGCACGGGAGTGGTTTCGTAGTGAAACCCGCCGCGTTGCGCCTATTACGCTGGATGTCATGTGGGATCACTTTCTTTCCCGCCACTGGTCGCAGTTGTCGCCCGACTTTCCGCTACAGGAATTTGTCTGTTATGCCCGCGAGCAAGTGATCACCATTCTGCCGGACTCACCGCCGCGCTTTATCAATCTGAATAACTACTTGTGGTCAGAGCAATGGCTGGTGCGCTATCGCGATATGGATTTCATCCAGAGCGTGTTAAACGGCATGGCAAGCCGTCGCCCACGTCTGGATGCTCTGCGTGACTCCTGGTACGATTTAGACACCCATTACGACGCCCTTGAAACCCGCTTCTGGCAATTTTATCCGCGGATGATGGAACAGGCGTCACGCAAAGCGTTGTAGGGTATTAATTCATCCACACCGTGGCTGATATCGCGGGCAACGTCAGGATCTCATCGACCCGTTGTCCGTTCCCTTCTTTGCATTGCCATTGCGCGACATTAAGCAACGGCGATGCGGGTAGCACCACTTCACACGCTTCACCACGGTTGATTGCCACTAGCACACGCTGCTGATTGAGCACACGCACAAACACCACCACGTTATCTTCCGCATACAACACCTGACAGCCGCCACGACGCAATGCCAGGCTCTTCTTACGCAGCGCAATCATTCGCTGGTACAGCGCGAATAGTTCCGTATCTTGTTTTTCCAGGTCCCAGGGAAACGGTTTACGACAAAATGGATCGTTATTGCCGTCCAGCCCCACTTCATCGCCATAATAAATACACGGCACGCCAGGCCAAGTGAACAGCCAGACGACCGCCAGTGGCAGACGCGCAACATCCCGTCCGAGTAACGTTTTAAATCGCGCGGTATCGTGACTATCGAGCTGGTTAAACATACGCAGTTGCTGTTGATGAGAAAGCCCGGCACGGTAATTGTCCATCCAGGTTATACAGATTTGAGCGTCAATCTGCTGCGGATCGTAAGAGACATCGGTATTAGCGAGAAAGCCCCACAGCGGAAAAGTAAAGCCCCGATAGTTCATCGATGCATCTTCCACATCGGCCTGTAACCATTGCCGCGCATCGCCAAAATATTCACCGACAATGTACGCTTCTGGCTGGGTTTCTTTCGCCGCCTCAGTGATGCCAGCGACATGCTGCAAATTATTGCGCGCCCCGCCTGCTTCCCCCAGCATATGCACCACATCCAGCCGCCAGCCGTCCATATTCCACGGCGCTTTCAGCCAGTGACGGACAATGCTGTCTTCACCGCGATAAATTTCATTCACCAGACTTTCCGACTGATAATCCAGTTTTGGCAGGCTGGCATAGCCCAGCCAATCGAGCGCCGTGCCGTCATCGCGAAACGAGTACCAGTCGCGCCAGGGCGATTCGGGGTTATGGCAAGCGCCGCCCGTCCCGCGATTGTGCCTGTCAAACCAGGCATGAGAATCGCCACTGTGGTTAAACACGCCGTCCAGCATCAGGCGCATTCCTTGCTGCTGCGTGTTGTGTCTCAAACGCAGCAACGCCCCGTCGCCGCCAAACTGCGGATCGACGTGGCGATAATCTTCGGTATCGTATTTGTGCACGCTGGGTGCTTTAAACACCGGATTAAGATACAGCGCCGTCACGCCGAGTTTTTTCAGGTACGGCAGTTTTTCGCTTATCCCGTCCAGATCGCCGCCATAGAACGTTGATCCGCCCGCCTGTGCCGTGACCGGTTCATCCCAGTCACACAATATTATTTCCCGCCCGGCGGCGTGATGATAATAGACATGATCCTGATCGGCATTACGAGGCAGACTCCGGGCAAAACGATCCGGGAAGATCTGATAAAAAATCTGATCCGCCGCCCATTGTGGTCCGATATCCGGCACATCGACGGCAAACTGTTCCAGCCGCGAAGGTGGTATTGGGCTGAAACCTTGCGGCGTAAACCAACGCTGGCGATCGTGCCACAGCAATTTGAAACTGTAGCGCCGCCGTGGTTGCCCGGTGGCGAGAGAGAGCGCTCCCCGCCACGCCGTCACGCCTGGCTGCGGCTGGCTGCGCTGTTTATGCATCGGTATTGATGTTTCTTCGTTATCGTTTTCCATGCGCAACATAATGCGCTGTGGCGGCTCTTCGCCCGTCAGCCACAGTGTAATGAGCAGTTGATCTTTGCTTTGTTTAACAAATGGGGGCACCGGCAGGTGCCATGCATTTAACATCATAATTCCCCTGTGATGAAAATGTGTTCACCTTGCCATAGCCTAATGCAGGATCACTCATCATCTGAAGGATATTTGGGGGAGGAGAACGGGGGCGGATAATTTTCGGAATAGCCGGATCAGGTTTTGCTCCTGATCCGGCGACAAAAGGCAGGAATTAGTGGTTTTCTGCCAACTGGCGATCGTGGCGGCGTTTAAACATCCAGCCAATCAACAGCACCACAATCCACGCAAAACCAACGTACAGAGAGATACGCGTTTCAGGGTGATAACCAATCAGTCCGATGATAAAGAGCAGGAAAACCAGCCCCGTGATGGTCGTTGCCACCCCGCCAGGAACTTTAAATTTCAGCGCTTTAACTTCTTCTGGCGGCAGGCGGCGACGGAAGGCAATCTGAGACAGCAGGATCATAATCCACACCCACACGGTAGCGAAGGTCGCCAGCGAGGCAATCACCAGGAAGACGTTTTCCGGCATGATGTAGTTCAGATACACCGCAAACAGCAGCGCGGTAGTCATGACCAGCACCGTGACCCACGGAATACCGCGACGCGACGTTTTGCTGAAAATTTTCGGCGCACTGCCCTGCTCTGCCATGCCGTGCAACATACGGCCTACGCCAAACACGTCGCTGTTAATTGCCGACAAAGAGGCTGTCAGCACAACGAAGTTAAGAATGCTGGCGGCAAAGGTAATCCCCAAATGCTGGAACGTCAGCACGAACGGGCTACCTGCAGTACCTACCTGATTCCACGGATAGATAGACATAATGACGAACAGCGTACCAACATAGAAAACCAGAATACGCATCGGCACTGAGTTAATCGCGCGCGGAATAGACTTCTCCGGCTCTTTCGCTTCACCGGCGGTAATACCAATAATTTCAATACCACCGTAGGCAAACATCACCATTTGCAACGACATCACCATGCCAAGCCAGCCGTTACTGAAGAAGCCGCCGTTGCTCCACAGGTTATGGATACCGGTCGGTTGCCCGCCGTTGCCAATCCCCCAAATGATGATACCGAAACCAGCAACGATCATGATGATAATGGTGGCGACTTTAAAGAACGAGAACCAGAATTCCAGCTCACCAAAGACTTTCACGCTCATCAGGTTAATGGCGCAGATAATCAGCACCACGCTCAACACCCATATCCAGTGCGGCACCGTCGGGAACCAGACGCCCATATAGATACCGAAAGCGGTCACATCGGCGATGGCGACAATAAGGATTTCAAAGCAGTAGGTCCAGCCGGTGATATAACCTGCCAGCGGGCCAAGGTTTTCCTGCGCATAACGCGAGAAAGAGCTGGCGGCCGGGTTATGTACCGACATTTCTCCCAGCGCACGCATAATGATATATGCCGCGACACCACCGATAATATAGGCCAACAACACGCTCGGTCCGGCCATTTTGATGGCGTCCGCCGAACCGTAAAACAACCCGGTGCCAATTGCTGAACCCAGTGCCATAAAGCGTATGTGTCGGGTACTTAGCCCACGCTTTAGCTTGTTCTTACTTTCCATCAATTCCTAACCCATCAACACAATAAAAAACCACGGGGCATCGCAGCCCCGTGGTTAAAACAAATTTACAGTGATTTAGTGGGCGCTGGAGGTCACCTGACGACCTGCTGCGCGATCCCAGATAATGGCCAGAACCACCATCACCACCGTTGGCATTAACCACGCCAGACCTTGTTCGGCCAGCGGTAAACGCTGCGCCCAGGACGGTAAAATATCGCTGAATGCAGATGCTTTGATCCCGTCGAGAATACCAAAAAGCAGGCTGATAAACATCGGCGGAGCAATGACGCGGGACGAATTATGCCACCATGAGCGTGTAAAACTTAATACAACCAGTGCGATACACGGCGGATAAATGGCAGTCAGCACCGGTACAGAGATCTGAATCAGCTGGCTTAAGCCCAGATTAGACACCACCATCGAGAAGCCGCCGAGGATAAACACCAGCGTACGGTATGAGAGCGGGATGTATTGAGCGAAGAATTCCGCACAAGCGCAGGTCAGGCCAACCGCCGTTACCAGACAAGCGATGAAGATTAACGCCGCCAGCAGGAAGCTACCGCCGCCGCCAAAGGTGTGCTGAACGTAAGCATGCAGAATAGCGGCACCGTTCGCGGATTGATCAACCAGCGACGCGCTGTCTGAACCCAGACGGAACAGCGCCAGGTACAGCAGAGTCAAACCAACGCCCGCCATCAGGCCAGCCCAGACAGTATAACGGGTCAACAGACGCGCTTCGGTAACGCCGCGAGAACGCGCCGCGTTAACAATAACGATACCAAACACCATCGCGCCCAGCGTATCCATGGTCAGATAGCCGTTAACGAAGCCGTTAGAAAACGCAGCGTTTTGATAAGCCTCAGTTGCCGTGCTGATAGAACCCGCAGGCCAGACAATCGCGGCAACAGACAGGATGACCAGCGCGATAATTTTCAGCGGCGCAAGGAAGTTGCCCACGGTATCCAGCAGCTTGCCCGGATAGAGCGAAACCAGAATAACGATAGCGAAATAGACCAGGCTGTAGATAAACAGCGGCAGTGCGGAGTCACCCGTCAGCGGCGCAATGCCCACTTCAAAGGAGACTGTTGCCGTACGCGGTGTTGCAAACAGCGGCCCTACCGCCAGGTAGCAGACTGTTGCCAACAGCACGCCTGCGACTTTACCGATTGGTGTGCTCAGACTGTCAACGCCGCCGCCAACTTTCGCCAGCGCCACTACCGTTAATACCGGCAGACCAACGGCAGTAATAAGGAAGCCGAATGCCGCAGTCCAGACGTGTTCGCCTGCCTGCAAGCCGACCATAGGAGGGAAAATAATGTTACCTGCGCCAACGAACAACGCAAATGTCATAAAGCCCAGAGCGATGATATCGCGCGATCTTAACTGATGGGTCATAAATCATACTGCCTGTGGATGTGGTGTTGTAACGTTAAATTTTGTGCCAATCCCTGGGGATGATACAGCGGTATATTTAAACAATTTTAGCGGGAAATACTCCCAACCAGGCGCGGCGAAGAATAGTTTTTCGATTTACCGCGTGAATGCAGTCAGTATGACAGCACCTGAAGCGCAATTTAAACGCTTATAACGTTTTAAAGCAAGGAGGGATCTAAAAACCAGAGGGATATAACGATAAGAAATCACAAACCAGTATAAAACACTATTTCCGTGAAAAAGATATGGCTTATCATGCGAACAAAAAATCACCAGACATGGTAAAATTCAGCGCCCGTTTTTTGACTGCAAAGAAAAAAAGCCAGCATCGGCTGGCTTATGGCAACAAAAAATGACAAAGGCGGATTAATCGCTATTTTTGGCAATTAAACGTTCCGGCAGAACAAAACTGAAACGCGTACCTTTGCCCACCGTACTTTCAATATTGAGCCGGCTTTCATGATGATTTACCGCATGCTTCACGATCGCTAACCCCAACCCGCTACCGCCAGTTTGTCGGGAACGCGCTTTATCAACGCGATAAAAACGCTCGGTCAGGCGCGGAATATGCTCCGGTGCGATGCCCGGTCCATTATCTTCAACACTAAATTCGGCACCGTGCGGCACTCGCTGCCAGCGTACGGTGATATGCGTACCTTCCGGCGTATGATTCACGGCGTTATAGACCAGATTCGAAATCGCACTGCGTAACTGGTCTTCGCTGCCAGACACTTTGAGGCCGTTATCAATCTCAAAGGTAAATGTCTGTTTTTGCTGGCTCAGCGTCTGAGCTTCACGCTCAACGACGCGCAGCATCATCGGCACATCAACCTTCTCATTCAGCAACTGCGTCGGCGCGGCTTCAATTTTCGACAAGGTCAGTAACTGCTTCACCAGCCCTTCCATCCGCTGAGTCTGCTCACGCATGGTGTGCAACGCTTTTTCGCGTACCGCGCCTTCCAGCGGCTGCTCATCCATCATCTCCAGGTAACCCTGTAACACGGTCAATGGCGTGCGTAACTCATGGCTTACGTTGGCAAAAAAGTTGCGTCGCGCCCCTTCCAGTTGATGCATTTGCGTGACATCTCGCGCCACCATCAGCAACTGTTTATGGGTATAAGGCATGACACGAATTTCCAGATGCCGCCCGGTGTTGAGCACCAGATTGAGCGGGCGAGAAAAATCACGCGTTTTCAGATATTGCGTAAACTCCGGATAACGCAGCAGGTTAAGGATGTTCTGCCCGTTATCTTCCGGCCAGCGCAGACCAAGAATTTGTTGCGCCAGACCATTACACCAGAAAATACCGCCCTCTTCCGTGGTCAGCACCACCGCATCGGGTAGCGACTCCGCGCCGCTACGAAAGCGTTTGATAAGATTACCCAGCTCGCGGCGGCGTTTTTTATTACGCAGTTGCATCTGGTGTAAACCGTACAGCAGCGGTTCCCAGCTACCACGCCCCGGTGGCGGGGTCATACTGCGATCCACCCACAGCCACCATGAAAGGCGCAATAAATTCCAGAAATGCCAGATAAGCAGTCCTGTTACCGATGCCAGCAAAAACCAGGGCAGGTAACCAAAAAATGCACCCAGGATGAAAGCCGGGAGGCAGCAAAGTAGCAGCTCCAGCACCAGCCTTTTCCACGACAGCCGTTCCAGCACGTAAGATACTCCAGTTAAGAAATCATAAGCCCTGCTCTGCGTCCGATGAGCAAGGCGTTAAAAGCGGGTTGAAAAACGATATCCTGTACCGCGCACGGTCTGCACCATACGGTCATGCCCGCCGGGCTCCAGTGCTTTACGCAGGCGGCGAATGTGGACATCGACCGTGCGGTCTTCCACATACACGTTGGTTCCCCAGACGTGGTTTAACAGTTGCTCGCGACTGTACACGCGCTCGGGATGCGTCATAAAAAAGTGCAGCAGTTTAAATTCAGTCGGCCCCATCTCCAGCGGTTCTTCGCCCGCCATCACCCGGTGAGATGTCGGGTCGAGACTTAGCCCCTGCATCTCAATCACCTCTTCCACCGCCATCGGCGATATACGGCGCATTACCGCTTTGATTCGCGCCACCAGCTCCTTCGGCGAAAACGGCTTGGTGATATAGTCGTCCGCACCGGTTTCAAGGCCGCGCACGCGATCTTCTTCTTCCCCTCTGGCGGTCAACATCACAACCGGAATATCACGGGTCATCGACTCACGCTTGAGATGTTTGATGAACTGGATACCGGAGCCGCCGGGTAACATCCAGTCGAGGAGAATTAAATCCGGCCAGGGTTCATTCAGTTGGTTCACAGCACTGTCATAATCTTCCGCTTCGACCGGCTGGAAGCCATTTTGCTCGAGCACGAAGCAGACCATTTCGCGAATTGGAGCTTCATCTTCTACGACCAGAATACGTCTCGCCATGATTTGCCCTGTTGTAATAAATAGATTGCGATCATTAATGCGACGTCATTATGCGTCAGATTTATGACAGATTTATGAAAAGCACGCCGCACATCCTTTCAGGTTATTGATTTCTGTGGTGCAGAAAAAAGCAAATAGCGCACCTGTTTGGGTATAATCGCGCCCATGCTTTTTCGCCAGAGAATCGTTATGCGCATCCTTCACACTTCAGACTGGCATCTCGGCCAGAACTTCTACAGTAAAAGCCGCGAAGCTGAGCATCAGGCTTTTCTTGACTGGCTGCTGGAGACAGCACAAACCCATCAGGTGGATGCGATTATTGTTGCCGGTGATGTTTTCGATACCGGCTCGCCGCCCAGTTACGCCCGCACGTTATACAACCGTTTTGTTGTCAATTTACAGCAAACTGGCTGTCATCTGGTGGTACTGGCGGGAAACCATGATTCGGTCGCCACGCTGAATGAATCGCGCGATATCATGGCGTTCCTCAATACTACCGTGGTCGCCAGCGCCGGACATGCGCCGCAAATCTTGCCTCGTCGCGACGGGACGCCAGGCGCAGTGCTGTGCCCCATTCCTTTTTTACGCCCGCGTGACATTATTACCAGCCAGGCGGGACTTAACGGTATTGAAAAACAGCAGCATTTGCTGGCAGCTATTACTGATTATTATCAACAACACTATGCCGATGCCTGCAAGTTGCGCGGCGATCAGCCTCTGCCCATCATCGCCACGGGACATTTAACGACTGTGGGTGCCAGTAAAAGTGACGCCGTGCGTGACATCTATATTGGCACGCTGGACGCGTTTCCGGCACAAAACTTTCCGCCAGCCGACTACATCGCGCTCGGGCATATTCACCGCGCGCAGATTATTGGCGGCATGGAACATGTTCGCTATTGCGGCTCCCCCATTCCACTGAGTTTTGATGAATGCGGTAAGAGTAAATATGTCCATCTGGTGACATTTTCAAACGGCAAATTAGAGAGCGTGGAAAATCTGAACGTACCGGTAACGCAACCCATGGCGGTGCTGAAAGGTGATCTGGCGTCGATTACCGAACAGCTGGAACAGTGGCGCGATGTATCACAAGAGCCACCTGTCTGGCTGGATATCGAAATCACTACCGATGAGTATCTGCATGATATTCAGCGCAAAATCCAGGCATTAACCGAATCATTACCTGTCGAAGTATTGCTGGTACGCCGGAGTCGTGAACAGCGCGAGCGTGTGTTAGCCAGCCAACAGCGTGAAACCCTCAGCGAACTCAGCGTCGAAGAGGTGTTCAATCGCCGTCTGGCACTGGAAGAACTGGATGAATCGCAGCAGCAACGTCTACAGAATCTTTTCGCCACGACGTTGCAGACCCTCGCCGGAGAACACGAAGCATGAAAATTCTCAGCCTGCGCCTGAAAAACCTGAACTCATTAAAAGGCGAATGGAAGATTGATTTCACCCGCGAGCCGTTCGCCAGCAACGGGCTGTTTGCCATTACCGGCCCAACAGGTGCGGGAAAAACGACCCTACTCGATGCCATTTGTCTGGCGCTGTATCACGAAACCCCGCGCCTCTCTAACGTTTCGCAATCACAAAATGATCTCATGACCCGCGATACCGCCGAATGTCTGGCGGAAGTGGAATTTGAAGTGAAAGGTGAAGCGTATCGCGCGTTCTGGAGCCAGAATCGGGCGCGTAACCAGCCGGACGGTAATTTGCAGGTGCCACGCGTAGAGCTGGCGCGCTGCGCAGACGGCAAAATTCTCGCCGACAAAGTGAAAGATAAGCTGGAACTGACGGCGACGTTAACCGGGCTTGATTACGGGCGCTTCACCCGTTCGATGCTGCTTTCACAAGGGCAATTTGCTGCCTTCCTGAATGCCAAACCAAAAGAACGCGCGGAATTGCTCGAGGAGTTAACCGGCACCGAAATCTACGGGCAAATCTCCGCAATGGTTTTTGAACAGCATAAATCGGCCCGTACTGAGCTGGAGAAACTGCAAGCGCAGGCCAGCGGCGTTGCATTATTAGCGCCAGAACAGCTGCAATCGCTTACAGATAGTTTGCAGGTACTCACTGACGAAGAGAAACGGTTACTCACTGCGCAGCAGCAAGAACAACAATCACTTAACTGGTTAACGCGTAAGGACGAGTTGCAGCAGGAAGCCAGTCGCCGTCAGCAGGCACTGCAACAGGCGTTAGCCGAGGAAGAAAAAGCACAACCGCAACTGGCGGCCCTCAGTCTGGCGCAACCGGCACGAAATCTTCGTCCGCACTGGGAACGCATCGCAGAACACAGCGCGGCGCTGGCGCATACTCGCCAGCAGATTGAAGAAGTAAATACTCGCTTACAGAGCACAATGGCGCTTCGCGCGAGCATTCGCCACCACGCGGCGAAGCAGTCAGCAGAATTACAGCAGCAGCAACAAAGCCTGAATGCCTGGTTACAGGAACACGATCGCTTCCGCCAGTGGAACAACGAACTGGCAGGTTGGCGTGCGCAGTTCTCCCAACAAACCAGCGATCGCGAGCATCTGCGGCAATGGCAGCAACAGTTAACCCATTCTGAGCAAAAACTTAATGCGCTTGCGGCGATCACGTTGACGTTAACCGCCGATGAAGTTGCTAGCGCCCAGGCGCAACATGCTGAGCAACGCCCACTGCGTCAGCGCCTGGTCGCGCTGCATGGGCAGATTGTTCCCCAACAAAAACGTCTGGTGCAGTTACAGGTCGCTATCCAGAATGTCACTCTGGAACAGACGCAACGTAATGCCGCACTTAACGAAATGCGCCAGCGTTATAAAGAAAAGACGCAGCAACTTGCCGATGTCAAAACCATTTGCGAGCAGGAAGCTCGCATTAAAACGCTGGAAGCCCAGCGCGCGCAGTTGCAGGCAGGTCAGCCTTGTCCACTTTGTGGTTCCACCAGCCACCCGGCGGTCGAGGCGTATCAGGCGCTGGAACCGGGCGTTAATCAGGCTCGGCTATTAACGCTGGAAAACGAAGTGAAAAAGCTCGGCGAAGAAGGCGCGGCGCTACGTGGGCAACTGGACGCCTTAACGAAGCAGCTTCAGCGTGATGAAAACGAAGCGCAAAGCCTCCGACAAGATGAGCAAGCACTTACTCAACAATGGCAAGCCGTCACGGCCAGCCTCAATATCACCTTGCAGCCACAGGACGATATTCAACCGTGGCTAGATGCACAAGATGAGCACGAACGCCAGCTGCGATTACTCAGCCAACGGCATGAATTACAAGGGCAGATTGCCGCGCATAATCAGCAAATTATCCAGTATCAACAGCAAATTGAACAACGCCAGCAGCAACTCTTAACGGCATTGGCGGGTTATGCACTGACATTGCCACAGGAAGAGGAAGAAGAGAGCTGGTTGGCGACACGTCAGCAAGAAGCGCAGAGCTGGCAGCAACGCCAGAACGAATTAACCGCGCTGCAAAACCGTATTCAGCAGCTGACGCCGATTCTGGAAACGTTGCCGCAAAATGATGAACTCCCGCACAGCGAAGAAACTGTGGCGCTGGAAAACTGGCGGCAAGTTCACGAACAATGCCTCGCGTTGCAAAGCCAGCAGCAAACGTTGCAGCAACAGGAAGTTCTGGCAGCGCAAAGTCTGCAAAAAGTTCAGGCGCAGTTTGACACCGCGCTACAGGACAGCATTTTTGACGATCAGCAGGCATTTCTTGCGGCGTTAATGGATGAGCAGACGCTAACTCAGCTGGAACAGCTGAAACAGAATCTGGAAAACCAGCGTCGTCAGGCACAAGCGCTGGCCACTCAGACAGCTGAAACACTGGCACAGCATCAGCAACACCGACCTGGCGGACTGGATCTCACGGTGACGGTGGAACAGATTCAGCAAGAGTTAGCGCAAACTCACCAAAAGTTGCGTGAAAACACCACTCGCCAGGGGGAAATTCGCCAGCAGCTGAAGCAGGATGCAGACAACCGTCAGCAACAACAAACCTTAATGCAGCAAATTGCACAGACGACGCAGCAGGTTGAGGACTGGGGATATCTTAATTCGCTGATTGGCTCCAAAGAGGGCGATAAATTCCGTAAATTCGCTCAGGGCCTGACGCTGGACAATCTGGTCCATCTGGCTAACCAGCAACTTACCCGGCTGCACGGTCGCTACCTGTTACAGCGTAAAGCCAGCGAGGCGCTGGAGGTCGAAGTTGTCGATACCTGGCAGGCAGATGCGGTACGCGATACCCGTACGCTTTCCGGCGGCGAAAGTTTCCTCGTGAGCCTGGCTCTGGCGCTGGCGCTTTCGGATCTGGTCAGCCATAAAACGCGTATTGACTCGCTGTTCCTCGATGAAGGTTTCGGCACGCTGGATAGCGAAACGCTGGATACCGCCCTTGACGCACTGGATGCCCTGAACGCCAGTGGTAAAACCATCGGGGTGATTAGCCACGTTGAAGCGATGAAAGAGCGTATTCCGGTGCAGATTAAAGTGAAGAAGATCAACGGACTGGGCTACAGTAAACTGGAAAGCGCGTTTGCGGTGAAATAACTATTCAGCAGGATAATGAATACAGAGGGGCGAATTATCTCTTGGCCCGGCTGGTCGTTATCCTGCAAGCTATCACTTTATTGGCTACGGTGATTCGTAGCTGCTCTGTTGGTTGTGATGGTGGTATGAAAAAAGTTATTTTATCTTTGGCACTCGGCACATTTGGCCTGGGGATGGCTGAATTTGGCATTATGGGGGTGCTCACGGAGCTGGCGCATAATGTGGGAATTTCGATTCCAGCCGCCGGGCATATGATTTCGTATTATGCGCTGGGGGTGGTGGTCGGTGCGCCGATAATCGCGCTTTTTTCCAGTCGCTACTCACTCAAACATATCTTGTTGTTTCTGGTGGCGTTGTGCGTCATTGGCAACGCCATGTTTACTCTCTCTTCGTCTTACCTGATGCTCGCCATTGGCCGCCTGGTTTCCGGTTTTCCGCATGGCGCATTTTTTGGCGTCGGGGCGATCGTGTTATCGAAAATTATCCAACCCGGCAAAGTCACCGCCGCCGTGGCGGGTATGGTTTCCGGGATGACGGTCGCCAATCTGCTGGGCATTCCGCTGGGGACGTATTTAAGTCAGGAATTTAGCTGGCGCTACACCTTTTTATTGATCGCTGTTTTTAATATTGCGGTGATGGCATCGGTCTATTTTTGGGTACCGGATATTCGCGACGAGGCGAAAGGAAAGCTGCGCGAACAATTTCACTTTTTGCGCAGCCCGGCCCCGTGGTTAATTTTCGCCGCCACGATGTTTGGCAACGCAGGTGTGTTTGCCTGGTTTAGTTACGTTAAACCTTACATGATGTTTATTTCCGGTTTTTCGGAAACGGCGATGACCTTCATTATGATGCTGGTCGGACTGGGGATGGTGCTGGGGAATATGCTAAGTGGCCGGATTTCCGGACGTTACTCGCCGCTACGCATTGCGGCAGTGACTGACTTTATTATTGTGCTGGCACTGTTGATGCTCTTTTTCTTCGGCGGCATGAAAACAACATCGCTTATTTTTGCTTTTATTTGTTGCGCGGGATTATTTGCCCTTTCAGCACCGCTGCAAATATTGTTACTGCAAAATGCCAAAGGTGGGGAGTTATTAGGTGCCGCGGGTGGGCAAATAGCGTTTAACCTCGGTAGCGCCGTGGGTGCTTATTGCGGCGGAATGATGCTGACGCTGGGGCTGGCGTATAATTACGTGGCGTTGCCTGCCGCCCTGCTCTCGTTTGCTGCGATGTCCTCATTGCTGCTGTATGGTCGCTATAAGCGCCAGCAAGTAGCGGAGAGTCCGGTGCTGGCGAAACCACTGAGATAGGTTGCAGTCACAATGCACGTTACTTGTTGCCGGATGCGACGTGAACGCCTTATCCGGCCTACGGGATGCTCATTTTGTAGGCCTGATAAGACACGCCTGTGTCGCATCAGGCATCTGAGCACGGTGCCGGATGCGGCGCGAGCGCCTTATCCGGCCTACGGGATGCTCATTTTGTAGGCCTGATAAGACACACCAGTGTCGCATCAGGCATCTGAGCACAGTGCCGGATGCGGCGCGAGCGCCTTATCCGGCCTACGGCTGCTTATTTTGTAGGCCTGATAAGACGCGACAAGCGTCGCATCAGGCATGATGCACCAATTGCCTGGGTTTTTTACTCTTGTGGCCATAACCATGCGGCGCCGCGTACGCCGCTGGAATCACCATGCTTCGCCTTACGCACGGGCGTTTCACATTCGCCACCGAAGACAAATTGTTTAATCAACGGTGGAACTGTTTGATATAAACGGTCAACATTGCTCATCCCTCCGCCCAGGACAATCACATCCGGGTCGAGAATATTCACCACATGCGCCAGCGACTTCGCCAGTCGTAGCTCATAGCGACACAATGCCAACTCGGCAACCGGATCGCTTTCTTCAACGAGACGAATAATTTCACTGCCTTTCAGTGCATGTCCGCTTAAACGACGATAATCTGTGGCAAATCCGGTACCCGAAATAAAGGTTTCAATACAGCCTTGTTTACCGCAATAACAAGGGACTTCCTCGCGATAACGCAGTTCGTCTTCGTCCATCCACGGTAGCGGATTGTGTCCCCACTCGCCTGCCGTGCCATTGCCGCCGATATGCGCCCGCCCATTGAATGCCACGCCCGCGCCGCATCCCGTGCCGATAATCACAGCAAATACCGTCTGCGCTCCCGCTGCCGCGCCATCTACCGCTTCCGAAACCGCCAGACAGTTGGCGTCATTTGCCAGCCGCACTTCCCGCTGCAACCGCGCGCTTAAGTCTTTATCGAATGGTTGACCATTAAGCCAGGTTGAATTGGCATTTTTCACCACGCCGGTATAGGGTGAAATCGAGCCGGGGATCCCCATCCCCACTGTTCCACGCTGCCCCGTCGCCTGCTCCGCCATCTCTACCAGCGTGGCGATCGTTTCTATGGTCTGGCGGTAATCATCACGCGGCGTGGGCAGACGATGACGGTACAACTGCTCCCCTGCATCGCCCAGTGCAATCACTTCAGTTTTGGTGCCGCCTAAATCGATACCTATACGCACGGTACTCTCCTTATTTTTTTCAATATCAATAGCGTAGAGACGGACAACCGGATTGGCAATGCAAGGCTGCCGACAATTCGTTATCATGCCCGCTAAATTTAACGACAAGGCCGTGGAAATTATCATGCTGTGGTTCAAAAATTTAATGGTTTACCGTCTTAGCCGCGAGATTTCGCTGCGTGCAGAAGAGATGGAAAAACAGCTAGCCTCGATGGCATTTACCCCATGCGGCAGCCAGGATATGGCGAAGATGGGCTGGGTTCCTCCGATGGGATCACACAGCGATGCGTTAACGCACGTTGCCAATGGTCAAATTGTTATCTGCGCGCGCAAAGAAGAAAAAATCCTCCCGTCTCCGGTGATTAAACAGGCGCTGGAAGCGAAAATCGCCAAACTGGAAGCGGAACAGGCGCGTAAGCTGAAGAAAACCGAAAAAGATTCGCTGAAAGATGAAGTGTTGCACTCTCTGCTGCCTCGCGCCTTCAGCCGTTTCAGCCAAACCATGATGTGGATCGACACGGTGAACGGTTTGATCATGGTGGACTGCGCCAGCGCCAAAAAAGCGGAAGATACGCTGGCACTGCTGCGTAAAAGCCTGGGGTCGTTACCGGTTGTGCCATTGAGCATGGAAAACCCGATTGAACTGACGCTGACCGAATGGGTACGCTCCGGCAGCGCGGCACAGGGCTTCCAGCTGCTTGATGAAGCCGAGCTGAAATCGCTGCTGGAAGATGGCGGCGTGATCCGCGCGAAGAAACAAGATCTGACCAGCGAAGAGATCACCAATCACATTGAAGCCGGAAAAGTGGTGACTAAACTGGCGCTCGACTGGCAGCAACGCGTTCAGTTTGTGATGTGCGACGATGGTTCGCTCAAGCGCCTGAAGTTCTGCGACGAGCTGCGCGATCAAAACGAAGATATCGACCGCGAAGATTTTGCCCAGCGTTTTGACGCCGATTTCATCCTGATGACCGGCGAACTGGCAGCGTTAATTCAAAACCTGATCGAAGGATTGGGCGGCGAAGCGCAACGTTAATAGCTGGTTTGCCTTCAATGCCGGATGCGACGCCTCGGTGCGTCTTATCCGGCGTACGAAGCCATGCCAGGCATTAATCTAATCATTCGCTACGTCGGATAATGATTTTTAACGCTGCAATATTGTGTGTTTTACGCCGTAGCTGATCTAACCGCCTCGTCCCGATTCGCCTGTCGGCAGCACGCAGAATATTCACTAACCCCCACTTATCGCTGGCAAACTGTTTCGTTAACAGCTCCGCTTTCGGTGTATCAATATATTCACGCAATAAATCAGAAATTGAACAAATATCCGTCAGGTAAGGATACCAGCAAGTTTCGCCGTGAAAATTTCGCACCCCATGATTACCCACGACAAAATCTTTTGGGTAATCCCAGATAACATCTTGATCCAGAGTGATCCAGTAACGCGGCAAATCGGTGCTTCCACCATTTTGGCTGCGCATTGGATAACGGGTACAGTGAATTCGCAGATTGATGGTCGGCGTCAGTAAATCATAGATTTCCCGCTGTAATTTACTCCAGGGCCGTGACCTCATTTTAATTCCTCAAGCTTATTGCGCGCTTCACTACGAATTTGCCGTGTCGATCCGGTTTTAACTAATTCACGTAATTGTTGTGGATCCGGATGATCGGCAAATAACAGTAAAGACGGCTCCTCTTTTAACCACGCCGTTCTCACCTCAGCAGGCAGTTGCGGGTTGGCAATCGCTCCCTGACGATCCTGCGGTGTAACCAATGTTGTAAATGCGGAAGTCGGCGTATGCGCATTAATCAACGCCGTTTTACGTAATTGTTCATGCCGACTTTGCAGTAATGCCAGCCAAAACTCATCATCAGGCTTATCTGTCAGCTTATCCAGCTCGATTAAAATAACGCTATCATCATCATTCCAGCGACGTAATCCTCTATCACACTGCCTACGATTACTATTTGTCATGTCTGTAACAGACAGCGCCCAGTCAGCATTAAAGCGATATTGCTTATCAAGACGGGCAATAATCTCTGAGGGTAAATCATTTTTATCAAATAACTGATTGCGCATCCGGTAACGATATTCAGCCGGTAAATCAGGCAGCAAATCGATGGCGTCATTGAGCATTGCTTCATCTACCATGCCATTATCAATCAGTTCCAGTTGTATATCATACGCCTGCTCCTGATCTTCTTGCCGTTTGCTCATCATTAATTGCAATGTGCGCTGCCACAATTTTTTCTTATATTCCAACGGCAGCAGTTTATCGTGTGCTAATTTATTCCAGACAGCGGGGTTATCATGATGTGTCAGGAGATAGTTAATCACTTCAGTTGACGTCAGATAACGCACACCTTCACGTAAATATTGTATATCTTCTTTTGCCAGCGACAGTTGGCGCGCTTCAGGTAAAGCAATAAATAATGCCATAACGATATTTTTATGGTCTTTATTATCGAGATACATTTGTTCTGCAATACGTTCAATATCGGGAATACTCATGTTTGCAGAAAGCCGCGTAACTTTGAGTTCCACAAGGGCATGAGCTACGGCTTCACGGACCTTAAGTGATTGATCGTTACTCAGCGCCACGGCTTGTCGTGTAGTCAAATCGGCACCAGCAATTCGTTCGCGTAGTTCATCATCATCGCTATTTATCAGTTCATCCACCACGGATGCAGGCGCCAGCCATGCGTAATCGTACTGGCTGACTAACGTCTTACGCACAATCGGAAACGGACTCTGACTTAATAGGGCAATGATTTCCGGAGAAAGATTATCCTGTCTGGCCTGCTCAAGTTGGACGCTCTCGACAGGCGTCGACATTAATTTTTCATTCACTTCTGGTGAAATATCGCTGTTTTTAATCAGTCCTTTCGCCACTGCCTGGTCTTTAATAAAAGGCGCGGTGAGTAAATGCATTTGCCTGGCGGGCCAACGCTGCGCCATATATTCTCGTGTCTGGTCATCAGGATGCTGTAGCAATTGCAGCATAACATCAGTTGGTAGACTCTCCATGCGAGTCAGAAAACGCGCCACCAGCGGATCTTCATGCTTAACGTTGCCAGCCGCAAATTTTTCGACCTTGCCCTGTTCAATCCACTGCAATTTTTCACTTAACCCCGATACAGGTTTATCGCGAAACAACGGCAATCCCTGGACAATACTGGCCGCTACGCTGTCATAATCAGGATAGGCATTTAAAACATTGTCGGTTTCAATTTCAGTAATCCCATAGAGATCGGGCTCAAACAGCGAATACGCTTTTCGAATATTAGCATCCCAGTCATAATTTTCATTGCTGGTATCTTCGTTGATATAAAACTCAGCGTTATTAACCTCAAATTGCGTCGCCTTATCTGAAACAATAATTCCGCGAGCCGTAATACCTTTCATTACTTCAAAGTTATGATCATTATAATCAGCATAGACTAAACCTTTCGCTTGCATCTCACCTTTGACGTATGCGAAATCATGATTAATAAAGTTATCGACAATCACATTGCCCAACACAATGAGTTGACCATCACCTGCCGAATAATCATCATAATCACCATTAATGGTTAAATCTCCCTTGACCACCAGGGTATGCTTATTACTAAAATTGCTGGGTATTGATAAATCTCCATTATGATAATACCAACGAATGTTATTTTTAAGCATATAAGAGGCTTCCATACTATCATCGGTTTCCTCTTTAACTCCATTACGTTCTTCTGCGGTCATGATATGGAAATCTGACTTAATAAGATCATCGCTAGTGATCCACTCTGCAGCGTAAACATTTTCGGTGGCAATAAATACAACCATACAGATGATCAATATTTTTATTTTATTCATAATCTTCACTGATATTAATATCAACCTTGATAGATTATGAATATATCGAAAATAGAAAAATTAGCAGCAATGGAGATTTTATTATTCGTGAAATAAGGAATATTTCAGAAAAATGCCCTCCCATTCAGACGGGAAGGCGCGATATTACAGATAGCGGCACAAATAGGAGGTCGGTTCGGCAACTTGCAGATGGAACTCGCTGTGGCCGGGAACATTAAATACTTCACCAGCTTCATACACGCGCCAGTCGGTAGCGCCAGGCAGCAAAACATTCAGCGCCCCGCTGACCACCGTCATCTCTTCGGGTTCCGCAGTACTGAACGTGTATTCACCTTCAACCATCACACCGACGCTGGCGCGGCCAGTATCGCTGCTGGTAAAGCCGATCGATTTCACTTTTCCGGAAAAGTATTCGTTACTTTGAAGCATAAACTGGCCCTGTCAGGTGGTTTAACATCTTCTTCACTATAGGGGCCAAAGGTGCTAACTGTCACGTAAAATTACACCAGCAATTCCGCCGCCAGCCTGGCAATCAATACGTTAGAGAGCAAAACAGGTACATCGAGCTTTTTTTGCAGTAAATCGCGATGACGCTGATTAAATCCTAAACAATCCAGCATGATGACATCCGCGCCATTCGCCAGCAATTCTTTCCCGGCATCAACGATTTTCTGTTCAGAATCATGAATGGGATTTCCCAGCGAGAATAGTGGTGTTCTCTGCAAAATTTGCCATTTTTGCGCCTGAACGGCCAAAAGCTCTTCTACTGGAACAATAACACCGACCTGGTGACCTTCAACAATGGAGGAAACCAAGGGTGGGAGAATGCGCAAAGGTTCGAGGAAGATCGTATTTCGCGCTGTCATATTGCTAATGTTGGCCGTACTCATTAGCAAAATAACGTCATAATCCTGATTATCGAGTACCTCAATCACGCTTTGTAGATCACGCTCCACTTTACGGCGTGAAACGTGGGCCAGCTGGTTGTCATTTAATAATGTAAGAATAGTTTCTTCGCCTGCTTCTGGCGCATACTCCGCCATCACCTCTTCGCGGCTTAATTTCCCCAGCAGGCTATGATGGGAAATATTATTTTCGTCAATGTACTCCGTCAGAAGCGGCAAAACTTCATGCATTGGTACAATGCCGATGGTCAGAATCGCCAACGACGCGCTCATTGTCTTCCACCTTTCTTTTTCGTCGTTAATTACCGGGCAAATACTAAGCACCACAGCGGGCGCTTGCCGATGCTACAAATGCAAAAAAGCGTAGCAGCAGACGCGCACGGCATAATGTAAAGATTCCCAATAGTTCCAGTAATGGATTGTTATTGTTTAATATTCTAATTATTTGAAAAACATGAATTGTGAAAAGTGTGATGCAGGTCCGTTGTAATAGCACTCAGAGTCCCTTCCGAGCAGTCTGATGCGGTCACTCTTTATCAGGATCCTCATAGCGTTTTTTAGCATCCATCGCCTCCTGGGCCGTAGGATGTTCGCTGATCAAAGAGTCTGGTTTGGGATGATCGGCTCGCAGCTGATACCAGGTCACAGTCTGTCCTTGCTGGCCTTTTTCTACCGTAACAATTCTGGCTTCTCGGGGATAAGGCGGTTTCGTTGGCATTGTTCTTCCTTATTTCACGGGATGAACATTAAGTATAGGTGCCAGGACAATGACAGTTTGCCGTTTGTGCCAAAGCGGTTCGAATTTCAGAGATCACCTGACTGGGTTCGTTGTTAGCATCGACGATAATATGCGCAACTTCACGATATAATGCATCGCGTTCTTCCAGCACTTCCTGAACTTCTTCACTTAACGGTTTTCCTGTGAGTGTTGGCCGTAAATCCTCTTCTGGCGCTGCTTGCAGACGATTTACCAGCACTGACACCGGCGCGCACAAGTAAACCACAATCCCGTTATTACGCATGTAGTGGCGATTAAATTCCGTCAGAATAATACCGCCGCCCGTCGCGATAACGGTGGATGGTGCAGTTACTGCTTCCAGAGCGGCGCTCTCCCTGGCGCGAAATCCTGCCCACTCTTCCCTTTCGACGATCTCTGCTACCGTCATATTGAGTTGTGATTGCAACCATTGGTCGGTATCAACAAACCGACAGTTGAGCGAATCGGCAAGGGCCATTCCGACCGTTGTTTTACCACAGCCCCGAGGCCCGATCAGAAAAAGAGGTTGTGTCATCGTGGGTTTTCCCCAAAAGGTCGCAATGCGGCGAAAGCCGGTTTCGTAAGAATAACGATCATACCATCAAACTAGTACAATTTCGATTGTAAAGAAATAATTCCACTTAAGGAGCGAACTTCAATACATTCCTTACTATATCAAGAAATGAGCGAGAAAGAAGTGTAAATAATATATTACATTTACGAACGGTTACGTTGAACTTCCAGCCACCATTTTTCAAGTTCAGCCGCAAATGCCTGGCGGTCACGTTGCGAAAGGCTATCTGGTCCTCCGGTCTGGATGCCGCTGGCTCGTAGGGTATCCATAAAATCGCGCATCGTCAGACGTTCACGAATAGTCGCAGGTGTGTACCGTTCGCCACGCGGATTAAGTGCTGCCGCGCCTTTCTCGATGGCTTCAGCAGCCAAAGGAATATCTGCGGTTATTACCAAATCGCCCGCCTCACACTGACGTACAATTTCATTATCAGCCACGTCAAAACCTGCCGCGACGCGCAGCGTGCGAATAAACCGCGATGGCGGCACGCGTAAACTCTGATTTGCCACCAACACCAGCGGCATCTGCATACGTTCTGCCGCGCGATACAGAATCTCTTTAATTACATTGGGACACGCATCGGCATCCACCCATATTGTCATAAGGCTATCCTCTGTTGGGTAATCTTCTATTGTGTCGCGCTTTTGCCTTCCGGCATAGTTCTGTTTATGCTTCTGACCAGGCGCTTTTCAAAATAATGAATTCACGGCAGGAGTGTGCAATGGAAAAGAAAATCGGTTTTATTGGCTGCGGCAATATGGGAAAAGCCATTCTCGGCGGTCTGATTGCCAGCGGTCAGGTCCTTCCAGGGCAAATCTGGGTGTATACCCCCTCCCCGGATAAAGTTGCCGCCTTACATGAACAGTTTGGTATCAACGCCGCAGAATCGGCACAGGAAGTGGCGCAAATCACCGATATCGTCTTTGCTGCCGTCAAACCGGGCATCATGATTAAAGTCCTTAGCGAAATCACTTCCAGCCTGAATAAAGACTCTCTGGTGGTTTCTATCGCCGCAGGCGTTACGCTCGACCAACTTGCCCGGGCGCTGGGTCACGACCGGAAAATTATTCGCGCCATGCCGAACACCCCCGCGTTGGTCAACGCCGGGATGACATCCGTAACGCCAAACGCGTTGGTCACTCCCGAAGATACTGCCGATGTGCTGAATATTTTCCGCTGCTTTGGCGAGGCGGAAGTCATTGCTGAGCCGATGATCCACCCAGTGGTTGGCGTGAGCGGTTCTTCGCCAGCCTATGTCTTTATGTTTATCGAAGCGATGGCCGACGCCGCCGTGCTGGGCGGGATGCCACGCGCGCAAGCATACAAGTTTGCCGCCCAGGCGGTAATGGGTTCCGCGAAAATGGTGCTGGAAACCGGCGAACATCCGGGCGCCTTGAAAGATATGGTCTGCTCACCAGGAGGCACAACCATTGAAGCGGTACGCGTTCTGGAAGAGAAAGGATTCCGTTCCGCGGTGATCGAAGCGATGACGAAGTGTATGGAAAAATCAGAAAAACTCAGCAAGTCCTGATGACTCTCGCCGGACGTCAGGCCGCCACTTCAGTACGGTTACGTCCGGCTCTCTTTGCTTTGTAGAGCGCCATATCAGCCGATTTCAGCCACTCACGGTAGTGACTCATTTGCGGATTCAGCGGCGCGATACCGACGCTTATCCGTAATATCACCTGCGGCGTATTTGGCAGGCGTAATGCATTTAATCCTTCATGTACACGTAACATGGCAGTAATGGCGTTTTCGGCTGGCGTACCTGACATAATCACCGCAAATTCATCACCACCAAAACGACCAATCACATCGCTGCCACGCAGGGTAATTTGTAACTGTCGGGTAAGGGCAACGATTGCTTCATCACCGACATCGTGACCCCATGTATCGTTGATACTCTTAAAATGGTCGATATCAATAATCAATAGCGTCGCATCGCGATTGTGTCGGCGACAGTTATCAAACTCATTACGTAGCATGATTTCCCAGTGACGCCGGTTGTAAACGCCCGTCATGCCGTCGCGGGTACTCATGACCTGCAATCGTCGTTTATGTTCAGCCAGTTTGGTCGCTGTCTGGTAGCTGACCCAGCCAAACAGCAGAGGATAAATGACGATAATGGGAAGGGAGAGCCACCATTCCAGCGGCGCACTCTTGAGCGACACCGTGATCCCCGTGAGTTCGAGTGTGACAAGGCAGGAAACGACCATCAACACCAAACCGGCGACAAACAGACGGGGGCCCCCTGCCCCCATCAAATTCAGGCACATAATCATCAGCATTGCGATCGAAGGCAGCACGTTTACGCCCATCACGCCTACCCACATACCGGCTAACACTGCATCAGTTTTTAAGTTGTATATTTCCCGGCCAAGCGGATCAACGGCCCTGCTCGCCAACTGCCAGGCTAAATGCGGCCAGACAAATGCCCAGCCAACCAACACCAGCCACCACCAGCCTGACAGCGGGTGCGAAACCAACGTCGAGGCGATTGGTAAGAACATCCCAGCCAGTCCTACCGCTCGCGGTAGTCTGACGCGACGGGCGAAGCGCAGCCCGGATCGCTGATGTTCGTTTTGAGGAGCTAATGGTGGTATCTCCCCGTGTGCCGCCGCTTTTTTGAAAAAATTTTCATCATTCATTATTTTTGGGAACATTCAGAAACAATTTTCCCAAATTATAGAGATGGGGCGAAAGGCGGGAGTATGATATTTCGGGTGAGCCATTTTCTTAACTCACCCGTTAGCACTATAGGTTTTACGCGGCTTTCTTGAGGCAAGTACTCATAAACTTATTACGATCATCACCTTTCAGAGATTGCTGCGTCGCCTGACTATTACATTCGCGCATCTTCTGCTGCTGCGGCGTCAAACTCTTTTCACCGGGCGCAGATTTGCTGTTCTTCAGGCAATCACTCATGTATGTCTTACGGGCATCTCCTTTCAACGCCTGCGCTGTCGCCTGTTGATTACAGGAGGTCATACGCTGTTGTTGTGGGGTTAACGTTCTCTCGGCAGCGCCGACAGTGGTTAAAAAAACCAGGCCGAATAGCAGGGTAACCAGTAATGTTATTTTCATAGCACCATCCCTCTTCACATTTTAACCAGGAGCGTTTGCGCCCTTGATCTGCTTTTAAGTCTGGTTGCTAACAGCAAAAAAACCACCCGACAGCCAAAATTAGCCGCCGGGTTCGGTGTTATTTCAGCCCCAGTGCAGCTTTCATGGTGTAGAAGAGATCGGTCTGATCGGTCAAACCAACCACATTCGCAGCGTGCGGACCATATGCAGCAATACGCAACTGGCTACCGGTATGCTCTTGTGAATCCTCTTCGGAGTTCCCGTAACTCATCACCATCACTGCGCCATCTTTGGTGTTTAACGCCTGAGTCAGACCCGGCGCTTTGGTATCTGGCGCGACAATCTGGCTGGCGTGGGCGTGGTCAGCGGTGACCACCACCAGTGTGTTGCCATCCTTTTTGGCAAATTCCAGCGCCCGCTGTACGGCTTCATCGAGATCTACCGTTTCGCCAATTTGGCCACAAGGATTCGCGGCGTGATCCTGTTTATCGATCGACGCACCTTCAACTTGCAGGAAGAATCCTTTCTCATTTTTGCTCAGTAGTTCAATGGCTTTATCGGTCATCTGCGCCAGCGTAGGCACACTGTCATTGCGTTGCGGATTCGGGGTGCAGGTGACTGCGGGCTTATCGATATTACCGTGGTACGTTGCTTTCGGTCCTTGCCAGCGCACTGGCATATTGCCGTCAGCAAACAGCCCAAGCAGGGGTTTTTGCTGGTTCGCTTCCGTCACCGCATTCAGCGATGCGGTATCGCTGACTAACTGATAACCACGCGCCTGCGCCTGTTCACGCAGCGTTTTTCCCTGCCATTCACCGGCGGTAGCCGTTTCAGCAAAGGTTTTTGCGCCGCCGCCTAGCGTAACATCTGCACGGGCGTTAAGCAGTTGTTCAGTAATCGATCCTTTTCCACCTTTTTCCAGCGCGTTGCTCGGGCATTTTTCGCTGGTAACGCTCGGACCATAGCATTTGCGCGAGGTCACATGTGCCACTAGCGCGGCGGGAGTGGCATCCTGTATTTCAGCCGTTGAAACGTTGCCGGTCGCCAGCCCTGCGGCTTTTGCCAATTCCAGAATCGTTGGATGATCTTTTTCATGAATATCGACACCCAGCGCGCCGTTATACGTTTTGACGCCAGTTGACCAGGCCGTTGCAGACGCTGCGGAGTCGGTCACGTAGTCTGGTTTTCCGGTTTTTTTATCCAGCGCATAATGGGTGTATTGTCCGGTAAGCGGCAAGGCATCGATCCCTTTAAAAAAACCGCCCGCGCCTTCAGCATAATTGCGTGCGGCAGTGATTTCCGAATCCCCCATCCCATCACCAATCAATAAAATAATATTTTTCGCGGGTTTATCGCTAAGAGAATCGCGTAAGGCAGCGGTCTGATCGCTCGTTAATCGGCGAGCGCCGCCAGGCGCGGTAATATCCCCCTGTGCCGCCCGGTTTTCCAGAATTGGCATCTCTGGGGTCCGGGCTTTAGTAACAGGGGTAAACAGTAACGGCAAGAGAGCCAGTGCAATAGTGCTTTGTTTCACTTTATTTTCTCCATGTACAAATACATTAAAAAATAAAAACAAAGCGACTATAAGTCTCTGGCATGACAGCATTATGACAACTGTTGGAGGGCTTAACTTTTTACTGACGAGGATGCCTCAATAACTTCTTTACGTAATCGCGCAGCAGCTCCGTATCGTCATCAGGAATGCTGGCATCGGGCTTTACCGAGTATAGCGCCCCTTCAACCTGATCAATCAACCGCTGTTGGTCATTTTGCGCCATATTGCGAAGCATCGCAGTAACGATAATCTCTAGTGCTTCGACCTGCGCGCACAATTCTTTCGACTCCTCTTCCTTTTGGGCAAGCTTAAATAACAACTCAGCAATGAGATTTTTCATATCTGTATTTCCTTATCCAAAGTATGGAGAAGTTAACATTATGTTTCACAACTGCATAGAGTCTTGATGTAGTATTTTTATGACAGAGGAAATAATTTTAGCAAATATTTTTTTCACATTTATCAGCGAAACGTTTCTCTATTTTTAAATAATTCCACACATAAAATATAGGTATACAATTATTAATGTTTTTTATAATAAAAAGTTATGGAATATATACTCTTGGTTAACTTATTATTACGTATAATAACCATCCAGGCTGCAATTCACACCAGGAATAAATTAGTTTCCCGTTCATCATTTTTGTGATCTTACGCACATAATTTAGTCAGCGATGAATCTTACCCCGCAAGCTGCACGGTTTATCAGCAGAAGATTGCAACAAACTGTCAGAAGGCCGCGAATCCCCCGTTTTGTCGTGGTAATGTATGCTCTTTGTGTTCTACGGGATAGGTTTTTAAGATGGAAAAACTGCGGGTAGGAATCGTTTTTGGTGGAAAGTCAGCAGAACATGAAGTGTCTCTGCAATCGGCAAAAAACATTGTCGATGCCATTGATAAAAGTCGCTTTGACGTTGTGCTGCTGGGCATTGATAAACAAGGGCAATGGCACGTCAGCGATGCCAGCAATTATTTGCTGAACGCAGACGATCCTGCCCATATTGCGCTGCGCCCTTCGGCCACCAGTCTCGCGCAGGTGCCGGGTAAACATGAACAGCAACTTATTGATGCGCAGAACGGCCAGCCGTTGCCGACGGTGGATGTCATTTTCCCAATTGTCCACGGTACGTTGGGTGAAGATGGTTCCTTACAGGGAATGCTGCGGGTCGCCAATCTACCGTTTGTCGGTTCCGATGTTCTGGCTTCTGCTGCATGCATGGATAAAGACGTCACCAAACGTCTGCTGCGTGACGCTGGATTGAACATCGCGCCATTTATTACCCTGACGCGCGCCAATCGCCACAAAATCAGCTTCGCCGAAGTGAAGTCTAAACTTGGGTTGCCGCTGTTTGTAAAACCAGCTAATCAGGGTTCCTCTGTTGGCGTCAGCAAAGTGACCAGCGAAGAGCAGTATGCCCTTGCTGTCGATCTGGCGTTCGAATTCGATCACAAAGTGATCGTTGAGCAAGGGATCAAAGGTCGTGAGATCGAATGTGCGGTTCTGGGTAATGACAATCCGCAAGCCAGTACCTGTGGCGAGATCGTACTGACCAGCGATTTCTACGCCTACGACACCAAGTACATTGACGAAGATGGCGCGAAAGTGGTGGTTCCTGCGGACATTGCGCTGGAAATCAACGATAAGATTCGGGCGATTGCCGTTCAGGCTTACCAGGCGTTGGGATGTGCTGGCATGGCGCGTGTAGACGTCTTTTTAACGCCGAAAAACGAGGTGGTGATCAACGAGATCAACACGCTGCCAGGGTTCACTAACATCAGTATGTATCCGAAGCTGTGGCAAGCCAGTGGTCTGGGCTACACCGACCTGATCACACGTTTGATTGAGCTGGCGTTGGAGCGTCACGCAGCGGATAACGCATTGAAAACCACCATGTAATATTCAAACGCCCGGTAATATTTTTATTGGGCGTTTAATACTAATGGCAAACGTAAGATTGCCTGACAGGCCAACCAGATTTTCGTAAGCGGATAAGGCGTTCACGCCGCATCCGGCGCAATTTGTCAGCATTCCCGACCGCCCAATCCACTGTTATTGGGCGTTTTCAGTATCGTCATCGCGACGGCGAATAATCAGTCCCGCCAGCCAGAAGCTAATCACCCACGTCACCAGCCCCACCGCGTAGGTCTGCCAGCCTTTTGCTTCAAACCCCAGCAACCCCACCACGCCATTAAGAATGAATATAAGGCCAATGGCGAACGCATAGTAATGCCAGTCGCGGCGGATTTTTACAGGCAGATTCATGGCAGCTCCGTTAACGAAAAACAACATCCTTGCATATTCTGCAACATCCGTCTGTGGTGTAGACAGCATTTCCAGAACCGTTAAGAAATTTAACTTAAGGTTGCAATTTTGTGAGTCATGACGAAGATTCTCGCTTCGGGAATATTCCCAACATCAATTTACCATGATTCTGATATTGACAATCCCAATGACCTGTCAGACTTGCCATAAGCCGCTGGTATCACACCAGAAGAGAAGCAGATGACTTCCGGAGGTTTTTATGGCTGATTTCACCCTGTCAAAATCGCTGTTTAGCGGAAAATATCGCGATGCCTCTTCAACGCCTGGCAACATTGCCTATGCATTGTTTGTGCTGTTTTGCTTTTGGGCTGGGGCGCAATTGCTGAATTTGTTGGTGCATGCGCCAGGTGTCTATGAGCGTTTAATGCAGGTCCAGGAGACAGGCCGCCCACGAGTGGAAATTGGTCTGGGAGTCGGCACCATTTTCGGGCTGATCCCGTTTTTGGTTGGCTGCTTCATCTTTGCGGTGGTTGCGGTGTGGCTGCACTGGCGACATCGCCGCCAGTAAGATTTATTTTGCCAGATGCGACGTAAACATCTGGCCTACGATTACCTATTGGTCACGGCCTCATACAGCGCGCTCGTCTTTCATCGACGCGCTTCGCAAACCATGCGGTGGTAAGGTTACGGGTGATTTTCGGGCTTTCCAGTTGAATACCGGGCAACATTTCTCGCGGTAGCGATTTACCCGTTTTCGCTTCGGCGAGTTGATAAACCTTCTTATACAACGCCGTCTCTTCAAAAGAGAAACTATCCCCTTTCTCGAGCTGACGACGAATTTCGCTGTCGCTCATTCCCAGTTTGCCCGCCAGCTTACGCGTCGCCAGTTCTGTTTTACCCGGCTCTTTACTGTCATAACGAATCAAATCACCATCCAGCGCCAGCTTCACGCCGCTGGCTTTGCTGACCGCATTCTGAAACGCGGCATTACGACTGGCGTACCAACCGGCATTAAAATCGGCGAAACGGAAAATCGGCGCGCTATAGCTGGCAGGATAATTGAGTAAATGGTAAGTCCCGAACCATAATCCGCCGCGACGACTGAAGACCTCCTGACGTACCGTACCGTCCATTTTCCACGGATACCCCCTGGTATGCTGTTCGGCAAAAGCAATGCTGACCTGCATCGGCCCACCGGTGCGCACCGGGTTAAGCGAACCAAACAGCGTCTGCCCCATCGGCACCATGCTGATCAGATCGTCAAAAATTGCACTCAACTGCTTTTCCGTGCGCACGGAATCTAACCGTTCGCTGTAGCTTTTGCCGTTCGGCGATTTGATTTTTAGCGCGGTATGAACCAGAAAAGCAGGAATGTGCATTCGTTCGGCGCGGCGGTCAATCTCTTGCCAGGCGATTTTACTTAATCCAGGAACGACCGGATCCGCCTGATAATTTGACTCCTGTTGCGCCACCGCCAGCACCGAGCAGACATTTTCCAGTGTCGGTGCCAGCCCCTGGCTTTCAAAAGTGGTGGCAAGATCTTTCGCCCAGGCATCGCGGTCTTTTACGCTGGCGGGTAACTTCTGCCGCACCACGCTCGCCACATCTATCGCTTTTTCGCCCTTTTTCAACGGCTGTGGCGCCTGACTGCTACACCCCGCTAAAACCAGAACCGCCAACAACGAAAGCGAAGACAGATGGTTGACTCGCGACATTACCTCTCCTTTTTAACTCAATGTATGGGTTACTTCCTGAATTTTGTCATTATCCAGTTCATGTTCAAAGCTGCGCAGACGTTTGTAGATCGACATCAACTCGACCAGCGTGGTCCATGAGTTAATCAGATACTGGAAAGCGCCGCGAACCTGACCAAAAACGTTGGTGATTTGGGTCATCAGGCCGAGCGTAATCGTACCGGCAACAATCGACGGAAACAGCAAGAACAAACCGAAAACGTTATCGACCTGCAGGTAGAGAATGCGGGCGATGTTGAAATACATATAGTGAAAATAGAGGCGGAAATAGTTCTTCCGTACCGCGCTGAACAACTCGCGCACCGTTGGCGGTGTCGCACGCGTGGCGTCGTCTTCACCATAGACCAGCTCTTTACGGTAAGCTGCTTCTACTCGCTGGTTTTTAAACTCAAGTCCCGGCAGTTTGATCCCCACAACCGCCAGTAATCCGGTCCCCATCAGCGACCAGATAATCGCGGCAATCACCAAACCATACGGAATGTGCCCCACAATCGGCAACTCTGGCACGTGCGCGGAGAGCGTCACCAACACCGGCAAGAAGGCGATCAGCGTCATGATGGCATTAATAAAGCTGACGCCCATATTCTCAAGCGTTGAAGCAAAACGCATGGTGTCTTCCTGCACACGCTGCGCGGCCCCTTCGATATGGCGCAGTTGCTGCCAGTTCGCCATGTAGTATTCGTTCATCGCCGTACGCCAGCGAAACACATAGTGGCTGACAAAGAAATTGTTCAACACACTGATAACCACCGCGATCAGTGCTATCCCCAGAAAGACGCCCACTTCGCGATAAAACTGTTCGATGGTCACTTTATGCGGCGAACTGAGCGCGGTTTGAATCAGGTCATAAAACGGTGCATACCAGGCGTTAACTGCAACCCCAACTTCCACCAGAAACCAGGTCACGAAGATAATTAGCGCAGTGCCGAGTATTGACCAGTATTGCCAACGATGTGGGCTGTAGATAAACCAGAACAGCGCGAAAAGTCCTACGCAAACAATGTAATAAGCGTAAAAAACCAAGAAGTCTAACGACCAGAAACGGGCAGCGCTAATCGGTATCTGCCCAGAAGCCCCGGTGATGTGGGCAACCCAGTCACCGCCTCCGGCTTGCCAGAAGATGACGGCAATCAATGCCCAAACAAAGGCCGAGAGAAAAAAGGCTCCCGGTTTTGGGAAAAAAGACTTAAACATATGCTCTCCTGCTAGCTTCTTATCGTTTTAGCAACTGCTGTGTATTAACCGCATGGCCGCTTCAAAGAATCAGCCAAATGAAACCGCCCATTGTGACCAGCCGCGGGGCGCTTAGTTCGTCCTCCTGACGGGAAGAATTGTTTCGACGGATTTCACAAACAAAGGATTGTTTACATAAGCGCATTAACACGAACAGGATCACAAATGCAGACATTGGTGAGCAGGAAAAAGATCGTGTTTACGCGCCGTTACGTTTTTAACACTATTATTGCACTAATTTGCGCTTTGCAATCCATCAACGAGTAGTATAAATACGCTCAGTTACCTTCATTTAATTTATGGACACCACCGTTGAAACGTAGTCTGCTTTTTTCTGCCGTGCTGTGTGCGGCGTCATTGACCTCTGTCCACGCGGCGCAACCTATCGCCGAACCTGAATTCGCCTCTGATATTGTTGATCGCTATGCCGATCATATTTTTTACGGCAGCGGTGCCACCGGGATGGCGCTGGTCGTTATCGACGGTAATCAGCGTGTCTTTCGCAGTTATGGCGAAACTCGCCCTGGTAATAACGTTCGCCCGCAGTTGGATTCAGTAGTACGTATTGCTTCGCTCACCAAGTTGATGACCAGTGAGATGCTGGTGAAATTGCTGGACCAGGGGACAGTGAAGTTAAACGATCCACTGAGTAAATATGCCCCGCCAGGCGCACGCGTGCCAACTTATAACGGAGCCCCCATCACATTGGTGAATCTGGCAACCCACACCAGCGCCCTGCCCCGTGAACAGCCCGGTGGCGCGGCAAATCGTCCGGTGTTTGTCTGGCCGACGCGAGAGCAACGCTGGAAATATCTTTCTACGGCGAAGCTAAAAGCCGCGCCAGGCAGCCAGGCCGCGTACTCCAACCTTGCGTTCGACCTGCTGGCGGATGCGCTGGCGAATGCTTCCGGCAAGCCTTATACCCAGTTGTTTGAAGAGCAAATTACCCGTCCGCTGGGGATGAAAGACACCACCTACACACCATCGCCGGACCAGTGCCGCCGTTTGATGGTTGCCGAGCGCGGTGCCAGTCCGTGTAACAATACGCTGGCGGCCATTGGCAGCGGCGGCGTTTATTCCACACCTGGCGATATGATGCGCTGGATGCAGCAATATTTGTCTTCTGATTTTTATCAGCGCAGTCACCAGGCGGATCGCATGCAGACGCTGATTTATCAGCGTGCACAGTTTACGAAAGTGATTGGCATGGATGTGCCAGGCAGAGCGGATGCTCTCGGTTTAGGCTGGGTGTATATGGCACCGAAGGATGGACGTCCGGGTATTATTCAGAAGACCGGTGGTGGCGGTGGTTTCATTACCTATATGGCGATGATCCCGCAAAAAAATATCGGTGCGTTTGTGGTCGTGACCCGCTCACCATTAACACGGTTTAAAAATATGAGCGATGGCATCAATGATTTGGTGACCGAACTTAGCGGGAATAAACCGATGGTCATTCCCGCTTCCTGATTAATACTCTGAAGGCAAACGGTTGATAGCGACCAGTTTGCCTTTATTCATTTCGATATAGCCGCCCTTGCGTAAAGCCGCAAGAACTTCTGCCACGACGGAACGTGATATGCGTGTACGTTGATGGATATAATTCATTACGCCAATGCGTGATCGTAATTCATCATTCCAATCAATCATTGATAATAATGTCGCACGGATTTGCTCGTAGGAATTATGCCCAATGAGTTGAACGTCGCGTAATTCCAGGATTTTATTTTGCCAGGCTAACCAGTAAAAAGCGTCACGCCAGAGTTGATTTTGTTCAATAAGAGTAATGGTTTGTTTGGCTGGTAGATGATATCCCGTACAGTTTCCTTCTGATATTAATTTGTATGGTATATCGTTTTTCATTAAACCATCAGTCAGTCCCATAATATAAGGGGCTTGCGTAATACCGATAAGTACGTTTTCTTCTCTACGGAGAGAGATAACACCTTCTAAAATAACGAATGTGTCTTCGCTGTTTACATCACTGGAGAATATGACTTGTTTTTCATTATTAAACTCGAAGCGCGTGCCGTATCTGGACAAACATTTATCGAGCTTACCAAATTCCTGAAGAGGTTTAACTACAGATAACATTTGCGCGTCCTTTGCAGTAATGCCCGTCAAATCCTTGACGGGCATTATTTAGATTAAATTACCAGTATTTCTTCAGAGTGAAGAATATTACCAGGTATATTTAACACCCACGTTCGCGGACCAATCTTGATCTACGTCACCACCACCGAGGTAGTTAGCATCGGTATAGGCGCTGAAGTTCTTGGTGAAGCTGAACTGAGCCCCCAGACCAACACGTACCGCAGACCCTTCAGTACCGTTATCGATGGAATCGCCGTTCACATCGTTATCGTTGTTAGAGTCGTCGTAGACGTAAGCCAGTTTGAAGTACGGAGTCAGAGCCTGGTCTTCGCTGTAAGTGAAGGTATAACCTGCATCTACACCCAGTTCATAACGCATGCTGTCGTAAGACTGACCGTCAACTTTCATGTCGTTGCTCAGCTGGTAGTCATCACCAGACTGGAACAGACCAGAAATGCTGCCGTAAGGAGTTACGTAACCAGCATCACCCAGTTTGAAGTCGTAACCGGCTTTCAAACCGAAGCCCCATGCGTCAGAGTTGGTGCTACCGTCAACGTAAGTACCGTTGCTCATGGTTGCAGACAGATCGTTGTTGAAGTGAGAGTAGCTCAAGCTACCATCAACAAAGATGTTGTTCGCGAAGCGAGCAGAAGAGTAGATGTAGGCAGACTGGCTGTCTTGATCCACCTGACCAGAACGGTCATTCATGTCGCCTTTACCGAAGCCTGCAGCCGCACCGACGATCCACTTAGCGTTGTTACCATCAATTTTGGTATCAACACCGACCATGATGCCGTTAACATCCTGATCGTAGTCAATGGTACCGTTGTTGCCGTTGAAGTTACCACCGAAGTAGCTTACCCATGCGCCGCCGTTATCAGCCAGACCATGACGAGAGTTGGTCAAACGAGTACCAACGGTGTCTTGTTCCAGGTTCCAGATATTGGTGTTTGCAGACGGGATGCTCAGCGCCATGTTAGCGTAGTCAGTCAGTTCGGTCTGATGCAGAACAACGGTGTTACCTTCCTGACGAGCTTCGTAGGTGTATGCACCCAGGTCAGCTTTGTTAGCAGCAGAGAAGGTAGCATTGCTGTTTTTATCGTTAACGTAGATCAGCTCGTTGCCGTTGTAGTCAGCGATAGAACCAGCACCAGTAGCGTTGTCGATACGAACTTTGTAGTTACCGGTTGCAGCTGCAACATGGTCACCATTGTTATCAACTTCGTTCTGACCAGCTTCGATAGAAGCAGTGTTATCGTTATCGCCGTTACCGTTAATAGTCAGGTGACCATCAGAGTTCATTGCGATTAAGCCATAACCGTAGTTTGACTTGGTAGTGTCGTTGGTACGGTCGTTGGTCAGGTCTGCATCAAGTACGAAGCGGTTGCTTTCGATGTTGAATACACCAGCGTGAATGTTACCACTGGTATCAGTGGTGCTGGTCAGGTTCAGAGTATCAACCTGAAGAGCATTCGCCGCGGTGTTACCTACATCCAGAATACCGTCGTTAGTCACTTTGATGTTGTTCGCATACAGAGCTGCATCACCTACAGCCCAACCAGCAGAAACTTCATCAGAGATGGTTACGGTACTGTTGTCGATAGTCAGTGAATCAGTTGCAACGTGACCATCTTCGTTGATGTTCAGCGCAGAAAGACCTGTCAGAGAGATAGAGTCAGAAATCAGCATTGAATCAGCAACATTAACAGTTGAACCACTGTTGATGCTCAGAGTGTCGATCAGAGAAGTTTTGGTGGTATCCCACTGTGAACCGGTGTTCAAGGTCACATTGAACAGACCGCTCTGGTAAACTTCATTACCGATGATGTGATCAAATTCGCTGTATGCAGAGTCGCTGTTTTCCACGCCCACTGTTGATAAAGGCCACAGGCTGTTAGCTGCGATGTCGATCAGAGTGGCAGTGGCTTCGGTATTGATATCATAGGTATAAGATTCATTTACACCATCGCCATCAATATCAACACCAACCTGATGTGCAGACATTGCCGCACCAACCCACTTGCTACCATTGTTCAGGGTCAGATCCAAGCGATCGGTACCATCCCAACCGTTAGTATCTACATCACCGTCAGCATCACGATAGCTATCACGACCATGTGGGAAGAAGTTCTCATCAAAGTTACTTGAGAAGAATACATCACCCATCAGTGTGGAATTATCGAATGTTGCAGTGGTCTGCATAGCGTTATCAGCATCAGGATGTGCAATAACGGCTAATGCGATATCATCAGCATTCCAGCCATTACCATTGTAATCACTGGCATTACCGGTATTACCAAACCAACCAGTAGTACCTTCATCAGTCCATGAACCAGAGGTCACGGTAGAATCTTTAACAGTGATGGTATTATTAAATACTTCGCTGCTGTTTACACCAGTGCTGACAGTGTTGTCGTCGATATCTTCCCACTCATAACCCTGAGCCAGTGTAATACCTGCTACGTGAGAGTTATTAGTGATGGACAGATCAACTTCCTGATCCAGAGTGATAGCCGTACCAATGTTATAAACGTCTACAACATGAGTATCAGCGGCATTATTGTAGGTGCCGTTATATGTGTAGTGTTCGTAGTTGTCGTCGATTGTTGAATTATCAACAGTCAGCGCCAGACGATCATGATAGTAATCATTCGCGCGATCTGCACAACCGTCTTTGGTCATGCACTCGGAGTAAATCATACCGTGAATAGTGCTGTTTTTGATTGTCAGACTATTGGCGTTGGTATTGGTAGAAATACCGTCATCCAGATAGTAGGTAGAAATCACGCCGTTAACGGTAGCGTTATTAATGACCGGGTAGATATCGCCGTTGTAATAGCTATCTGTGGCATAGTTATTCCAACCTACATAACCATCATAGTAAACGCCATCAACATAGGTGGCGTCGTTGTAGTGATGAAAAGTATTGTAAGTTTGACCAGAAATATCGTTGGTCGCTGCATTAGCCTGAGAGGTGATAGCCAGAGTGCAAGCCAATGCTAATTGTGATACTACAAGTTTCTTTTTCCAGGAGTGCATTTGTCATCCCTCCTCAGGGACGTAATAAGTTGATCCATCAATTATCAATGCATAGAAAACATCTTATGTTTCGCGTTTACGATTATGCGGCGTTATAGAGGAATGGTTCAATTATTCTTTCCCCTAAGTCCGATTGTGGACATATATAAAAAACATCTACACACGCAAAGAAAAAACTGACAAAAACACAGCATTTCAACACGTTAATGAAAACATTAATTTTGAAGCATAGTTTCTAAAAATATCAAAACCACAAACCAGATAAATAATTTATCAATAAACAATGAACTTTAATCCATTCAATTTTTGACAGCTCAACCAAATCAACAAAAACAATAATTGAGGATTATAAATAAAAATTAAAAATATTTGCAGTGAATATAAAATCATTGCTATTTCTATTACAAAGATGTCCTGACCTCTCTTTCGTTCTCTTCTTATCAACATCGCGACAACTTTCGTAAAACACTCCCGCCCAGCATCAGGTATACTGTGCACCTTAATTCCACAAACATCAGGCAGACCATGACAGATTTAATCCAACGCCCTCGTCGCCTGCGCAAATCTCCTGCGCTGCGCGCTATGTTTGAAGAGACAACACTTAGCCTTAACGACCTGGTGTTGCCGATCTTTGTTGAAGAAGAAATTGACGACTACAAAGCCGTTGAAGCTATGCCCGGCGTGATGCGCATTCCAGAGAAACATCTGGCGCGTGAAATCGAACGCATCGCCAACGCCGGTATTCGTTCGGTGATGACTTTCGGCATCTCTCACCATACTGATGAAACCGGCAGTGATGCCTGGCGGGAAGATGGTCTGGTGGCGCGTATGTCGCGCATCTGCAAGCAGACCGTGCCTGAAATGATCGTCATGTCAGACACCTGTTTCTGTGAATACACTTCTCACGGACACTGCGGCGTGTTGTGCGATCACGGTGTCGACAACGACGCAACTCTGGTGAATTTAGGCAAACAAGCGGTGGTTGCAGCTGCTGCCGGTGCTGACTTCATCGCCCCTTCCGCTGCAATGGACGGTCAGGTGCAAGCGATTCGCCAGGCGCTGGACGCCGCGGGCTTTACCGACACCGCGATCATGTCGTATTCGACCAAGTTCGCCTCCTCCTTTTATGGTCCGTTCCGTGAAGCGGCCGGAAGCGCATTAAAAGGCGATCGCAAAAGCTATCAGATGAACCCAATGAACCGTCGTGAGGCGATTCGTGAGTCACTGCTGGATGAAGCCCAGGGCGCAGACTGCCTGATGGTTAAACCAGCTGGCGCGTACCTCGACATCGTGCGTGAGCTGCGTGAACGTACTGAATTGCCGATTGGCGCGTATCAGGTGAGCGGCGAGTACGCGATGATTAAATTCGCCGCGCTGGCAGGTGCTATAGATGAAGAGAAAGTGGTGCTCGAAAGCTTAGGTTCGATTAAGCGTGCGGGTGCGGATCTGATTTTCAGCTACTTTGCGCTGGATCTGGCTGAGAAGAATATTCTGCGTTAATGATCATTATGCCGGGTTATCCCAACCCGGCATTTCCCCTTCACCCCGCCCGATAAAACGGTTTATCCCCGAGAATCGTCGCGCGATGCATAATACGCCGCTGCGGCAAATAATCGGCATTCGCATAATGCTGAGTCACGCGATTATCCCAAATCGCAATATCATTCGGTTGCCAGCGCCAACGCACCTGAAACTCCGGTTTGGTGATATGGGCAAACAAAAAGCCTAACAAGGCTTCGCTCTCTTTCTCGCTGACATCAACAATTCGCGTGGTAAATCCTTCATTAACAAACAGCGCCTGTTTGCCGCTCACCGGATGCGTACGCACCACTGGATGTAACAACGGCGGATTTTTCGCGGCCGCCTCGCGCCAACGTTGATGTTCCTCTTCGGTTTTGCGGTACTTGTATTCCGGGAACGATTTACGGAAATCATGCTCCGCGCGCAGCCCGCTCAAAAGCTGGCGGAGAGGAACAGAAAGCGCCTCATAGGCCGCAATACCGCTGGTCCAGAGCGTATCGCCACCGGTCGATGGCAACTCTTTCGCTGCGAGAATCGCCCCTGCGGGCGGCGTCTCAATAAATGTCACATCGGTGTGCCAGTTGTCGTTATCCGGCGGATTATCGTTATGGGTGTCCAGTACGATGATCTCGTTAACCCCTTCGGCATGAGGATAAACAGGATGAATATGCAGTTCGCCAAAACGCTGAGCCAGCGCACGTTGCTGCTGTGGCGTTATCGCCTGTTCACGCAGAAAAACCACCTGATGACGCAGCACCGCATGGTAAAGCTGTTCAAACTGATTATCGCTTAACGGGCGCGTCAGGTCGGCACCCGAAATTTGTGCGCCAATATACGGCCCCAGCGGGGTAATGCTCAGACGTTCACTCATTGTACTTCTCCATGCCAGGGCGTCAGGCGGCGTTGTAACGCACGCAGACCCAGTTCTAAAAGAAAGGCGATAATCGCAATCACCGCGATCCCCGCCAGCACCACGTCAGTCGCGAGGAATTCACCTGCTGACTGGACCATAAAACCTAAGCCTCGCGTTGCGGCAATCAACTCCGCCGCCACCAACGTAGACCAGCCCACCCCCAGACCAATGCGTAATCCGGTGAGGATTTCCGGCAGCGCGCCAGGCAAAATGACAAACCACAGCACCTGTATACGGCTGGCCCCCAGCGACTGCGCGGCACGAATGCGAACCTGCTGCACGCTTTTCACCCCCGCCAGCGCCGACATCGCCACCGGTGCAAAAATCGCTAAATAGATCAGTAAGATCTTCGACGTCTCGCCAATACCAAACCAGATCACCATCAGCGGCAAATAGGCCAGCGGCGGCACCGGACGATAAAGCTCGATTACCGGATCCAGAATGCCGCGTACCGTAGGGCTAAGTCCCATCGCGATCCCGACCGGAATACCGATCAACACCGCTGCAAATAGCGCCAGCATAATGCGCGTCAGGCTGGCAACCAGATGCTGCCACAGCGTGGCGTCCATAAAACCTTGCGGTCCGGCAATGGTGAGCAGTTTTTCCAGTACCTGTTGCGGCGGCGGCAAAAACAGCGGGCTAATCAGTTGCAGCGCCGCCACCGTCCACCAAACGGCGAGTAAAACCGCTAACGTACCAATGCTTAAGGTCACTTGCCGTGAGAGCGGCCAGCGCCATTTCAACCGACTCGAATGCAGTTTTTCGTTAATGAGCACACTCATGAGAACGCCTCCCGTTGCTCAAATACGCGGCTTAAAACATATTCGCGAATGGCAATAAACTGCGGATCGGACTTGATGCTGCGACTCGATTCTCCCGCAACAAAACGGCGAGCGAAGTCGAGCGGAAGACGCTCCAGCACACGCCCTGGCCCTGGCGAAAGCAGAACCAGCTCGGTCGCCATAAACACCGCTTCCTCTATATCGTGAGTAATCAACAGTACCTGCTTGCCCGTCTCCTGCCAGAGTTTCAGCAACAAGGTTTGCATCTGGTCTCGGGTAAAGGCGTCCAGCGCGCCAAACGGCTCGTCGAGTAATAACAGTTGGGGATTTGCCGCCAGCGCGCGGGCAATCCCCACTCGCTGACGCTGGCCTCCAGAAAGCTGCCAGATGAAGCGTTTTTCTGCGCCTTCCAGACCTACTTTTTTCAGCATCTGGAGAGCAATTTCCAGACGCTGCATTTTCTCCATCCCCGCCAGTTGCAGACCGAACGCCACGTTATCCTGCACATTGCGCCACGGTAGCAATCCTTCATTCTGAAAAACCACGCCGCGTTCTGCTCCCGGTCCCTGAATGTGTTTGCCCGCCAGTTGAATGCTGCCGTGCTGATAAGGCACAAAACCAGCAATTAAATTCAGCAACGTGGTTTTGCCGCAGCCGGACGGTCCCAGCACAACCAGCAGCTCGCGGCTTTCCAGCATCAGGTTGATATCTTCCAGTGCTGGTTTGCCGCCATAATCGGCGTAAAGATGAGAGATTTGCAGCATCTGCGCCTCCTTTTATTGCACGAAGCGAGAGGTAACGTACTGGCTGTAATCATTCGCCACGGCGGGGACTTTGCCCTGATCTTTCAAAAACTGGGCAGTGTCGATGATCGCTTTATTCACCGGTCCGGTCAGTTCTGCCGTTTGCTGCTGCGGCGTCAGATAGGTGTTTCCCTTCACCAGCCCCGGCACATCGCCTTCCGGCACGCCGCTTAAACGCGCCAGTTTGCTGATGTTTTCCGACTGTTTCAGCCAAGCGTCAGGGTTAGCAATATACGGTTGCTGAGCATTGATGGCGCTTTTGGCGAACGCTTTCACTACCTCTGGATGTTTCTCGGCAAAATCTTTCCGCACTACCCAGACGTCCAGCGTCGGCGCGCCCCACTGCCCGACCTGTTCAGAATCGGTCAGCACCTTGCCGTCTTTTTCCAGGGCGTTAACCGCAGGCGCCCAGACATAAGCGCCATCGATATCTCCCCGTTGCCAGGCGGCGATAATCGCGGGCGGCTGCAGGTTCACTATCTCCACTTGCCCAGGTTTAATGCCCCAGTGTTTCAGCGCCGCCAGCAGGCTGTAGTGTGTAGTGGAGATAAACGGCACGGCGATACGTTTACCAATCAAGTCTTCCGGTTTGCTGATGGTTTTCTTTACCACCAACGCCTCGGAGTTGCCCAGTTTTGACGCCAGCAAGAAGACTTCAATCGGCACTTGTTGGCTGGCAGCTACCGCCAATGGGCTGGAACCAAGATTACCGATTTGCACATCGCCCGAGGCCAAGGCCCGCACGATGCTGGCCCCGCTGTCAAACTTACGCCAGTCCACCGTCGCCCCGCTCTCTTTGGCAAAGGTGTTATCAGCCTGTGCGACTTTCGCCGGTTCGGCGGAGGTTTGATAGGCCACGGTGACGTTCACCGCCTGCGCCTGAAAAGCGATGAATGCCAGTGCGGCAAGAAGTGTGTTACGCGATGAAATTGCCATGATTGTCTGCTCCCCCTGTCTTGTTATGGGAGCAGTATTCGCGGACAAAGACATTTGATAAAAGAATTAGTCGTTATGGTACAGATGATTTTATTCTTAGCAAAAAAACAGCAAAGGAAAGGTTAATTATGCAATTAGCATCATCCCACAACTCGGGGAAATTGCTGTACTGCATTTTATTGATGCATAAAAAGTCAGATTACGAGATTTACTATCTTCTGATTTTTATTAAAACCAAAATATATGACAAAGTTATTATATTCGCATTAAATATACTACTGTATTGTTTTTCACCCACCGCATATTACATTCACAACATGTATATAAACAATATCCGTTCATTGAACATATTTTTTAAATGCAATTAATTGACAAACTAATTCACATCTAAATACAATGCGCAAAAGAAAATAACTATACATAGCAAACACACAAAAAACTAACATATGAACTACGTAAAAAAAACTTTGCCCTGTCGATTTTCAGGCCCTCATAGCATCCTGGCACTAAGTTATTAGCAACTTTCACTACGTATAAATTTTAACGTCTGTTTGCGCCAGAGATTACGTCTCTGCGCGTATCGCTGCGCTTGTAGTATAATAATTAAAAATGGAGTGTCATTAAGTGGATAAGGTTTTAAATTCTGCTCTCCTTTCTTCAAAAAATAAAAAGAAAGGTATTCTTGCTATTGGCGCACACCCTGACGATATAGAATTAGGCTGCGGCGCATCGCTCGCTCGTCTTGCGCAAAAAGGGATTTATATTGCTGCCGTAGTTATGACTACCGGCAATTCTGGCACAGATGGAATAATCGATCGCCACGCAGAGTCACGCGAAGCCCTAAAGATATTAGGATGCCAGCAGACTATTCATCTTAATTTTGCTGATACCCGTGCTCATTTACATCTCAATGATATGATTACCGCCCTGGAAAATATCATTAAGTCTCAAATTCCGTCTGATGTTGAAATCATTCGTGTCTATACCATGCATGATGCCGACCGCCATCAGGATCATCTGGCCGTTTATCAGGCGTCAATGGTGGCCTGTCGGGCAATTCCTCAAATTCTCGGCTACGAAACGCCAAGTACCTGGCTTTCATTTATGCCCCAGGTTTTTGAATCCGTGGAAGAGAAATATTTTTCTATAAAACTAAACGCGTTACAAAAACATAAAAGTCAGAGTCTGCGTGATTATATGCGCCCGGAACGTTTGCGTGCTGTCGCACAATTTCGCGGACAACAGGTCAATAGCGACCTGGGTGAAGGCTTTGTTATTCATAAAATGATTCTTTGAGCAGATTGCATGAAAACCTGGATCTTTATATGTATGGCCGTAGCAATATTACTATGGTTCCTGAGTACGTTAAGGCGTAAACCCAGCCAAAAAAAAGGCTGTATTGACGCAATTATTCCTGCCTATAACGAAGGCCCTTGTCTGGCACAGTCGCTGGAAAATCTGCTACGCAACCCTTATTTTTGTCGGGTAATTTGCGTTAACGACGGCTCCACTGATAATACCGAAGCAGTCATGGCAGAAGTAAAACGTAAATGGGGCGACCGCTTTGTTGCCGTCACGCAAAAAAATACCGGTAAAGGCGGTGCGCTAATGAATGGCCTCAACTACGCCACCTGCGACATGGTTTTTTTAAGCGATGCCGATACTTACGTCCCGCCCGATAAAAACGGCATGGGCTATATGTTGGCGGAAATTGAGCGCGGCGCTGACGCCGTAGGCGGCATTCCCTCCACCGCGTTAAAAGGCGCTGGCCTGTTGCCGCACATCCGCGCGACGGTGAAGTTGCCAATGATTGTTATGAAGCGCACGCTACAACAACTATTGGGCGGTGCGCCGTTTATTGTCAGCGGAGCCTGCGGGATGTTTCGCACCGATGTGCTGCGTAAATTAGGTTTCTCTGATCGTACCAAAGTCGAAGACCTCGACCTTACCTGGACGTTGGTGGCTAATGGCTACCGTGTTCGTCAAGCGAATCGCTGCATCGTTTATCCGCAGGAATGCAATAGTCCGCTTGATGAATGGCGACGCTGGCGGCGCTGGATTGTGGGCTACGCGGTATGTATGCGCCTACATAAAAAACTTTTATTTAGCCGCTTTGGCATATTCAGTATTTTTCCCATGCTGCTGGTTGTGCTTTATGGCGGTGGGATTTATCTCACTACCTGGTTTAATGAATTCATCGCCACCGGGCCACATGGCGTAATATTGGCAATGTTTCCGCTTATCTGGGTCGGCGTAGTTTGTGTTATTGGTGCTTTTAGCGCCTGGTTTCATCGTTGCTGGTTATTGGTGCCTTTAGCGCCTTTTTCCGTTGTGTATGTATTATTAGCTTATGCCATCTGGATTATTTATGGACTTATTGCCTTTTTTACTGGACGCGAACCTCAGCGCGACAAACCCACCCGTTATTCCGCACTGGTGGAAGCGCCAACCGCTTATTCCAACTCTTCTGTCGCAGGAACTGAAAAGCTATCTGAAGCTTAATGTTAAAGAGAAAAATATTCAGATTGCAGACCAGGTAATTATTGATGAGAGTGCCGGTGAAGTTATTATTGGCACCAATACCCGTATTTGCCACGGTGCAGTGATTCAAGGACCGGTAGTGATTGGCGCAAATTGCCTGATTGGCAATTATGCTTTTATTCGCCCCAACACGGTAATCAGCAATGGTGTAAAAATTGGTTTTGCCACAGAAATAAAAAATGCGGTTATTGAAGCGGAAGCAACGATTGGTCCGCAATGTTTTATTGCCGACTCGGTGGTAGCAAGCGGAGCATATTTAGGCGCGCTGGTGCGTACCAGTAATCATCGTCTGGATGAACAGCCAGTATCGGTTCGCACCGCGGAAGGTACTATCGCTACCGGATGCGATAAATTAGGTTGTTATATTGGTCGGCGTTCACGACTTGGTGTGCAGGTTATTATTTTACCGGGGCGAATTATTTCTCCGAATACACAGCTTGGTCCACGCGTTATTGTAGAACGTAATTTACCTACCGGAAATTACTCACTCCGGCAAGAACTTATCCGTACAGGAGCTTAAAATGATAAAACGGACGTTATTAGCGGCAGCAGTCTTTAGCGCATTGCCCGCTTATGCCGGGTTAACATCTATTACCGCAGGCTACGATTTTACCGATTATTCTGGCGATCATGGTAACCGTAATTTAGCGTATGCCGAACTGATCGCAAAGGTTGAAAACGCAACACTGCTTTTCAATCTTTCCCAGGGACGTCGAGATTACGAGACTGAAAGTTTCAATGCCACACGCGGCCAGGGTGCTGTCTGGTATAAATGGAATAACTGGCTGACGACCCGAACAGGTATTGCATTTGCAGATAATACGCCGGTCTTTGCCCGCCAGGATTTTCGTCAGGATATTAACCTGGCCCTGCTGCCAAAAACGGTGTTCACGACCGGTTATCGCTACACCAAATATTACGATGACGTTGACGTTAATGCCTGGCAAGGTGGCGTTTCGCTTTATACCGGCCCGGTGATCACCAGCTATCGCTATACCCATTATGACTCAAGCGATGCGGGCGGCAGTTACAGCAATATGATTTCCCTGCGCCTGAACGATACGCGCGGCGGTGGTTATACCCAGCTTTGGCTAACTCGCGGGACCGGAGCTTACACTTATGACTGGTCGCCAGAGACACGACACGGCAGTATGAAGAGCGTCAGTTTACAGCGTATTCAGCCTTTAACAGAGCAACTTAATTTGGGGCTGACGGCAGGTAAAGTGTGGTACGACACCCCAACCGATGATTATGACGGCTTGCAACTCGCAGCTCATCTGACCTGGAAATTTTGATTCCTTCTGCCGCCCGCTATCCAGGGCGGCCTTCCCTGCCGATTAGCGCCCAAACATTTTCCTTTTCGTTTTCCACCCACATTCACCGGATAAATTTTATTCTCCAGTGTTATATACTATAGGGGGGTATG